>CABSAB010000155.1 GCA_902475515.1 uncultured Eubacteriales bacterium
GTATGCACCACATACCATTTTGCTCCCTCTGCCATAGCCGCACCTGCTTAGTTAAAAAGGCCGATGAGCCACTGCACAAGAAGATTCCCGATGGCATCGAAAATCCAGACAAACACACCAACGACCAGCACGCACAGCAACACGACCAGAGTATTCTGGATAACCTGCTTTCTGCTAGGCCAGACGACTTTCTTCAGCTCGGACCGCATTTCGCGGAACCACCGGCTGATCCGGCC
The DNA here is from genome assembly GCA_902475515.1 of uncultured Eubacteriales bacterium. GTDB lineage: Bacteria > Bacillota > Clostridia > Oscillospirales > Oscillospiraceae > HGM13006. The sequence continues at coordinate 237 of CABSAB010000155.1, forward strand.
GCCAATTCTGCGGAAAAAGCCCTCTTTTTCCTGTTTCTTAGCATCTGCCATTGTCGGTAGCCTCCATTACTTAGTCTCGGTGTGCACAGTGTGCTTCCTGCAGAATCTGCAGTACTTCTTCATTTCGAGACGGTCGGGGTCATTCTTCTTGTTTTTCATGGTGTTGTAGTTCCGCTGTTTGCACTCATTGCATCTCAGAGTCACTTTCACGCGCATAGTTCGGCACCTCCTTAAAATTTGCCTCCCTGTATCACTGCGCTCAGAAAAATTTGAGTGGCCTTTTAAAAAGACCGGCGCAGCTGAAAACAGGCATAACAAAAGCGCCCGAATTCACAGGTAGAGTCATTCTAGCACAGTTTGGAAGTGGGGTCAAGAAGAAATACGAAAAAATTTCCGGTTTTCACCGGAAATCCTACGCTATATGGCGCTTCGGTTGCGCAAACCTGCAAAATGTGGTATTCTCTAAGAAAAATGGGAGGGACCGCCGATGAAGGTCATGGCTTTGGATTATGGCGACGCCCGGACAGGCGTGGCTGTCTCAGACGTCACCGGAATGATCGTGGGCTTTACCACGGTGATTTCCGAGTGGAACCGGGAGCGCGCAGCGAAACGGGTCGCAGAGCTGGTCGTTTCCCATCAGCCGGAGCGGCTCGTGATGGGGTTCCCGAAAAATATGGACGGAACGGAAGGCCCCCGGGCGGCACTGTACCGGGAGTTTGCGGCATTAGTCACAGAAAAAACCGGTATGGATGTGATTCTGTGGGACGAGCGGCGCACCACTATAGAGGCCCACAACATCTTGAGCGCCAACGGAAAAAAGACAAAGAAGCACAAGAAAAATGTAGACGCCGTGGCGGCGGCGCTGATTTTGGAAGGATATTTGCAGTTTATCAAATGAAAGGGAGGTCATTTCAATGAAAATACGCAGAGCGACCGAACTGGACATCCGGGGAATTTTTCGCCTAAATCAGGCCTTCGGGTACGAGTATCCGCTGGAAGCCACGGCAGAAAAGCTGCGGGCGGCAGTCTCGGACCCGGGGCAGTGCGTCCTGGTAGCGGAAGACGCAGACGGCGTGCTTTCCGGTTATATCCATTTAGAGGACTACGATACCTTGTATTTCCCGCATATGAAAAATATTCTCGGGTTGATCGTTCTGCCGGAATACCGCCGCCGTGGAATTGCAAGAAAGCTGCTGACGGCAGCGGATGCCTGGGCCAAGGACACCGGCGCCGCAGGAATTCGCCTGGATTCTGGAGCTGAAAGAGCTCCGGCACATGCCTGTTATTGTAAGGCCGGATATACGGAACGAAAGCTCCACAAAAACTTCAGGAAACTTTTTTAAACAGCTCCGACAGCCCCGTTAAAATCAAGAAGCCCCCAAACAGCTTTTTCAGCAGCCCCAGATCCATCTGCATAGCCACGAAGCTTAAAACGCCCGCCGTAATGCACCCGGCCAGCACGGCCGGAATCACGGTTTTCCATTCGATATAATGATTCTTGCTGTGCAAGATCAGCGCTGCTGCCGCGGTGGGCAGAAAATACAGCAGATTGATGCCCTGGGCAGTCCGCTGGGCCACCCCCGCCATGGCGGTGAGATAGACCATCAGAATCGTCCCGCCGCCGATGCCGAAACCGGAGATAATGCCTGTCAGCAGTCCGGCGGCTGCCGCTATCATAAATGTCAGCATAGTATGGATCGTATTCCTCCGTATATAATAATCAGCCCCAGGGCTCTGTGCAGAAATTTCGCGGGAATTTTTTTGAACAGCTTCCCACCGATGAGTCCCCCAAAGAAACCACCGATCAGATAGGGGAGGGCCTGCATAAATTCCATGCTGCCCTGGATACAGTAGACCACAATAGAAACCAAGCACAGGGGGGCAATGATGCTGATAGAGGTGGCAAAGGCTTTTTTGTCTTCCAGCTTCGCCCAGCGGGTCAACAGCGGAACCAGAATCATGCCGCCTCCCGCGCCGAATAGTCCGTTGGCCGCCCCGGCGGCCGCGCCGCTGACGGCGTATTTATATTTGTCTTTCATCAAAAAATTCCTCCCGTGGAAGTGTTCCACAGGAGGAATTTTTTATACAGTTTACTGCCGGGTGCCAATGAGTTCCCGCACCACATATCCTGCCAGCATCAGCCCAGCACAGGAGGGCACCCAGCTCAAAGACGCCGGAATGCTCCTGCGTCCGGGCGGGGGAGCCTCCAACGAAAGCGGCGTGATCGCTTCCTCTGGGCTAAAAAGTACCGTATGATGCGTAATGCCGCGATTCCGTAATTCCTTCCGCATCACCCGGGCCAATGGACAGCTGTGTGTCTCGGCAATATCGCAGATGCGAAACTGGGTGGGGTCCTGCTTATTTCCGGTCCCCATGGCAGAAACAATGGGAATGTTTTTTTCCTTCGCCGTTTGAATCAAGCTAAGCTTACAGGAGACAGTATCAATGGCGTCAATAATATAGTCTGGCTCCAACGCAAAAAATCGCCCTTTATCCGCCTCCGTATAGAGCCGGGGCAGGGAGGTGGCGCGGCACGCCGGATTGATGTCCAAAATTCGTGTGGCCATCACGTCTGACTTATACTGTCCAATGGTGGAATGCAGGGCACACAGCTGCCGGTTCAGGTTGGTAATCCCCACTGTATCATTGTCCACAAGGGTCAGCGCTCCAACGCCCGCTCTGGCCAGCGCCTCGGCGCAGTAACTGCCTACACCACCGATCCCGAAAACCATCACATGTTTGCCCGCCAGCAGTTCCACTGCCTCCCGTCCATAAAACATTGCTTCCCGCAAGAACTGTTCCATGCTGCTGCCTCCAAAAAGCCCGGACGCTGCTGGCGTCCGGGCTTCCAGTTTCATTATGCTGCCAGCTCCTTGGTGGTGAACCACTGACCAAAGAAATTGCTCTTTCCTTCATAGCTGGCGCTGTAATCCTCATACCACGCCTGATAGTCTTCGCTGCGCTTGGCGTCGTCCGCCAGCGCCTTCCAGCGTTCTTCACCGGTGCCGGAGAAGTAGATCAAATGGCAGCCATACTGCGTCTCGACCACTTCATAGTCGCCGATCTCATGGTCGGCAAAGATCCAGTCATTGAACTCCGTGACCATCTGGCCCTTGTAAATATCCTCGATCAGACCGCCGTTGGAAGCAGAACTGTCGTCAGACTTTTCCGTCGCCAGGGAGGCGAAGGTATCCTCGGTTTTGTCGGAATCCTCCCATTCCTTGAGGATCTCATCCATCTTCTCACGGCAGACATCCCAATCCTCGTCGGTGGTGGTGGCATTGCCGTTCTCGTCCGCCTCGCCGGTGGCACCGACCTGCACCAGAATGTGCCGTACATTTACAAGATTATACTCGTTGTTCTCCCGGGATAGGAACATGACCACCGCATAACCGGAGCTGGTGGCAAACACCTCGGATTCTCCAGCAGTGCGGCCGTCCGCAAACAGCCAATCTGCATAGCTGGTATCCACAGAACTGTAGCTATAATTGGAGCGCAGGGTATAATCCTCGTCCTCATAGGACTCCTTAGCATCCTCGAGCGCATATTTATATGCCGCATCGGAGAAGCTCTTTTCGGTGCTGTCCAGCTCCGCCTTCATGTTGTCGGCCACTTCTTTGGAGGCCGCACTGTCGTCATTTTCCGTTGTCACGGAGAACAGACGGAAGGTAACGGTGTCAAAATCCTGTTTGTTCTCATTATAATAGGTCCGCAGTTCCTCATCACTGTAAGAGAAGCTTTCGGTCTTTTCCGTGGAATAACCGGAAGCGTACTGCTGTGCGGTCATATACTCCACATAGCTCTCCAGATCAGCGCCCTTGCCGTAGAAATCCTCCAGATAATCATCAGCGTCCTTGAAGCCGTTGGACTCCGCGTAGGACCCCATGCTGTCGGGGATTCCATCGATGGTGGCCTGGGCATCCTCCGTCAAGGTATAGCCGTTTTCCAGGGCCGCATCGTACAGCGCATAGATCTGTGCGGCGGACTGCATAGCGGTCTTCGTCAGGTATTCTTTCCAGGTCCCGCCGTCTTCGTCCATGGAGCAGGTCTGATCCTCAATGGGCTTCGTGGTATCCACCATGTACTGCCAATAGGAGGACATGCTGCTTCTCACATTATAATAGGTATCCTGATAGAAATAATTGAACTCAGCAGGGGAGATCTTATGTCCGCCCACAGTGACCGCTGTCGTGTTCTTCTGTAAAAATCCGCAGTTTACAAATATCAGAAGCGCAAACACTACCACCACCAGAATTCCCACCGTGGTGCTTATAGCACTGCGAATCTTCTTTGCCCGCAGGGGTGTCATGGATTTCTTCTGCTTTTTTGCTTTTTTTACGGTATCGCCGCTCATCTCCGCTTCCCGAAGCTCCCGGCGCAGTTTCTTTTCTCTGGATGCGCTCATGATAGGTCAGTCCTCTCGTGTGCAATTTAGTGAGGTTTATTATATCGCAAAACCCACAGAGATTCAAGTAAAATAAAAAATTCTCCG
>CABSAB010000156.1 GCA_902475515.1 uncultured Eubacteriales bacterium
GTGGAGCTGTATGTGTCCGAGGTGCGGCTGCTGGGCCGCTCGGAGACCCCGCCGTTTCTCATTGAGGACGATTGCAACGCAAACGAAAACCTGCGGCTCCAGTACCGCTATCTGGACCTCAGACGGCCGGAGCTCCAGAAAAAGCTGCTGTTCCGGCACAAGGTGGCCAAGATCACCCGGGACTATTTCGACGAGAATGGCTTCATCGAGATCGAGACCCCCACACTCATTGGCTCTACGCCCGAGGGCGCACGGGACTTCCTGGTGCCCTCCCGCATCCACAACGGGAGCTTCTACGCGCTGCCCCAATCCCCCCAGATCTACAAGCAGCTGACCATGGTGGCAGGGTTTGACCGGTATCTCCAGATTGCCCGGTGCTACCGGGACGAGGACCTGCGGGCGGACCGGCAGCCGGAGTTTACTCAGATCGACATGGAAATGAGCTTTGTGACCATGGAGGACGTGCTCTCCATGGGCGAGGGCTATATGCGGCGGCTGTTCAAAGAGGCCATGGGCATCGACCTGGGTCCCATCCCCCGAATGACCTACGCGGAGGCCATGGAATCCTATGGCACCGACAAGCCGGACACCCGGTTTGACATGAAGATATTTGATCTTGCGGACATCGTCAAGGACTGCGGCTTTGGGGTGTTCCAAAGCGCCATTTCCGCCGGGGGCGGGGTCCACGGCATCTGCGCGAAAAACTGCGTGACGGTGCTCACCCGCAAGGAGCTGGACAAGCTCACGGACTACATCCGGGGCATGGGCGGCGGCGGCATCGCCTGGGTGCGGCTGAACGAGGACGGAAGCCGCGCCTCCTCCTTCCAGAAGTTCATGACCGACGAGGAGATGGACGCCATCATAAAACGGGCCGGGGCCGAGGCCGGAGATGTCATTATGATTATCTCCGACGCCAAGTACAACCGGGGGCTTTCTCAGTTGGGCCAGCTGCGGCTGACGGTGGCAAAGAAGCTGGACATCATCCCCAAGGACAAGTTCAATTTGCTGTGGATCGTGGAGTTCCCGTTCTTCGACTGGGACGAGGAGCAGAATTGCTGGGTGGCCATGCACCATCCGTTCACCATGCCCATGGAGGAGTGCCTTCCCTATCTGGAGGACGATTCCCGCAAGGGCGAGGTGCGGGCACAATGCTACGACATGGTGCTAAACGGCATCGAGCTCTCCTCCGGCTCCATCCGGGTGACGGACCCGGCGCTTCAGGCCCGGATCTTCCGGCTGCTGGGGCTTTCCGAGGAGGAGGCGGAACAGAAGTTTGGGTTCCTGACGGGGGCCTTCCGCTATGGCGCGCCGCCCCACGGCGGCATGGCCCTGGGCCTGGACCGGATCGTCATGCAGCTGACAAATTCCGAAAGCCTTCGGGACGTGGTGGCCTTCCCCAAGCTGCAAAATGCCACAGAGCCCATGACCGGATGCCCTGGACCGGTGTCTGAGAATCAGCTGAAGGAGCTGGGCATTGCGGTGGTGACAGAATAAATTCAGATATTTGCCGCGAACACCTATAAAATTTGCGCCGGAGGCGCAAGTGAAATATTGCTGTGCAATATGAGATATGCGGATTTGCCGCATATGAAATGTGCTTTGCACATGGTGGTGTGCCGTTGGCACGATTTCATAAAAAAATCCTCCCCGATGGGGAGGATTTTTTGTGGGTTAATTTACTTATTTCTTCTTTTTCTTGACCACCACAGCAACCACGATAGCTGCCAGAGCGATCACGGCCACGATGATGCCTACAATGCCTCCCACGGGCATGCCGCTGCCAGTCTCGGTCTCAGCGGGTGCCCCGGAGGGAGCAGGGGCTTCGGTCTCGGCAGGGGGCTCGGAGATCACGGGGGCTTCCTCCTGGTTGGATTCCACTAGGGAGGCTTCCGGCTCCGGAGCATCCTCCGTATAGCTCAGGCGGATCTCGCCCGCATACTCGCCGGGGGCCAGTTCCGTCTCGGTGCCGTCCACGGTCATGGTGACGGTACCGCCCATGCCCTGGACGGCAGCGGTGTCGGCGATGCTCAGAGAGGAGAGCAGGCAGTCACCGGTGACGTTCCACACGGCGTTATCCGTCAGGTTCACGGACAGGGTATTATCCCCGTTATTATAGAAACGGTTGGCCACATGGCCGATATTATAATACTCGGCGATGGTGAAAGACGTCACCTGTCCAGCTTCCTCGGCGGTGGTGCCTTCGGGGAGGACCACGGAGGTATAGCCCACTGCATCCGTATGGATGGTCTCGGTCTGGGCGGCGGCACCGTTCCATACAGCGTCCTTGCCCAGGTTCACTTCCACCCCCACGGCGGTCTGGCCATAGTAGCCGGAGCCATTATAGACATCGCCGGAAAGCTCGGTATTTTCCACATTCAAATGGTTCACCACGGGGCCGGAGGAACCGCCCATTTCCCCACCGGGACCACCAGGGCCGCCGGGCCCGCCATCGGGCGGGGGACCCATCTCGCCGTCGGGGGGCATCATGCCGTCCATGCCCTCGGGAGGCGCCATATCGCCGCCGGGGCCACCCATGCCGCCGGCGGATTCATCCTGGGGCATGGAGGAGGTGACGTTATCATTCTCAGAGGGCCAGCCCGCGGGCTCCTCATGGGTGGTATTAAAGCTGAAAGTGGCAGTATCCATGCCGGTGGTGGAATCGTCGTTGTCCATGACCTGCATGAGAATATTGTTGCCGGAGTTCAGCTGGGCGCCGTCCTTTACATTGACGGTGGTATCGCCCTGGGCATTCTTGATGAGCAGGGACGCATAGTTGGAGTTCACCTGGGTGCCGCCCTCCAGGTTGATGGTGTCAGTGCCCTGGTGAGACATAAAGCCGAAGGTATCGGAATTGATGGTAGTGATCTTATCCTCCGTGGCCTCATAGGTCTCGGAAACCTCACCGTTTGCGTCCATAAGCTCGTAGGTCTTTCCGGCTTCCAGGTTGGTATAGGTGCCGGTGCCGCCGGTAAAGATGGAGCCGTAGGTACCCACGTTCATGGTAACGCCCAGGAACTGCTCGTCGGCAGAGCCGATCACATAGGTGCCGTATCCGGAACGCTTGGTGAACGGGTTGGGATCGCCGTTTTCATCTTTATAAGTGCCGTCTGCCTGCATGATCTTGTCGTTTCCGGTGAGGTCCATGGTGGTGTTGACCACATTGAGCTTCATATTGGAGCCGGAATCCGTGGACAGCACTGCCCACTTGGCGGCGCTGGTCTCACTGTCGATGACGTTCATAGTGGTGTTGTTGCCCTCCAGATTGGTGCAGCGGGAGGAGCCCATGATGCCCAGGATCCAGGGAGGTGCTACCATGGTGTTCTGAGAGGGAGAGTTTTTATAGCCATCGTGGAGGGTGCCGCCATCGGAGTGCAGCTTGCTGTTCCGGACAGTCATGGTGGAGCCGGAATCCGCAAACAGCGTCATGTTGGCAACACCGGAGACAGAGATATCGGAATCCTCGATGGTGAGCTTAGTGCCCTCGCCAAAGGAGGTGATGGCCGTGCCCTTGCCGGAGAAATCACAGGCCTGGAGGCCGTCGCCGTCAGTGTCAAAACGGATGGTGGCCTTGGAAATGGTATAGTCGATGCCTCCGGCCACAATGATGCCATTAAAGCTGGGGTCGGTGCCCTCGATGGTCAGGCCCTCGGCCTTTTGCCCATCGTAGCTTCCGCCCTGGATGGCCTCGGTGACGGACTTTTCGTCCACCACACCGGATTCATTGACAAACAGGGCCGTATGATAGGCATAGTCATCGTCAGAAGCGTCGGCACCGCCGGCGGAGAAGGACGAAAGGCGGGCGCTGGCATCGTCCAAGCTATCCGTGTACACCACGGAGGCATTATCGCCCGCGGCATAGGTCTTGTCGCTGCCATCAAACCGTGTGACGGTTCCATCCACCAGGAGCGTGGCCACCTGACCGTCGGGGGCCGCAATATCCGCCGCCGCCCCGGTGTAGGGGGTACCGGTGGCCGCCAGGGTAACTGTGGAGAGCAGGCTCGCGCACAGGCCCAGGCCCAGCACACGGGCCATAAGTTTTTTCTGTTTCATACAATTCTCCTTCCTACAGGACTGGTAGGGCCGCGCCGGGGCACAGTCCCTCCTGCTATGAGGCTATTATAGCACATCCGCTGGGATTTCATAGAAGTCAGGGACGAAATTTGGGCCCGGGGGCCGGGTCTGTTTTTGAACCGCACCACCCAGTTGTGCTCCGGTTTGTGTGCGTTTTGTGAAGAGGCTGTACTATTGCACCCCGGGGAGAATTCCGGTATAATAGACACAACAATGAAAAAGGAGACATGGCCTATGCCGACCTATAAAGTATGTATCTGGTCACAGTGGAAAGCGGAACCGTCGTCAAGGTCCGGCCGGACCCGGAGGGGCCTTTGAACCTGGGCCGGGGCTGCGTCAAGGGCATGAGCATCATAGAGCAGATGTATCATCCGGACCGGCTGATATCGCCCCGGCGGCGCATCGGGCCCAAGGGAAGCGGCAAATGGGAGGACATCTCCTGGGAAGAGGCCTATGGCGAGATTGCGTCGCGGGTGGGCGGCATCATGGAAGAAAGCGGACCGGAAAGCGTGGCGCTGATCTCCGGCACCGGGCGGCACCATCTGAGCCAGTTCTGGCGGTTTGGGAACGTGCTGGGTACACCAAACGCCACCTCCTCCGGGGCACTGATCTGCCTGGGGCCCCGGAAAAACGCCGGGGATTTTACGGCGG
>CABSAB010000157.1 GCA_902475515.1 uncultured Eubacteriales bacterium
GAGTCGCAGAAGCAGTTTTTTGGCGAGAAGATCGTGGCCAAGTCCTTTGTGGTGCCCAATCCCATCAGCACGGGATTCATTGCGTGCGGGGCGGAGCGGAAGGAACGGACGGCGATCCGAACCATTGTGACTGCCGGGCGTCTCAACCCGCAAAAGAACCACCGCCTGCTGATCGAGGCCATGGCACAGGTCCACAGGGCGCACCCGGAATGCGTGCTTCACATATACGGTGAGGGTACCGAGCGGGATGGGCTGCAGGCGCAGATCGATGGGCTGGATGCCGGAAGCTATATCCGGCTCATGGGCCGGAGCACCGATCTGGCGCAGGTCTATGCCGACGCGGATCTGTTCGTGCTCAGTTCCGACTATGAGGGAATGCCCAACGCCCTGGCAGAGGCCATGGCGGCGGGGATGCCCTGTATCTCGACGGACTGCCTGACCGGCCCCAAGGAATTGATCGGGGATGATCAGCGGGGCCTTCTGGTCCCCACCGGCGACGCCGAAAGTATGGCCGCGGCCATGCTCAGGCTGATCGAGTCGCCCGAACTGGCGGGCCGTTTGGGTGCGGCGGCGCATGCCTATACAGGGAAGCGGTTTGCTCCCAGCCAGGTGGCGTTGGCCCTGGTGGAGAACTGCGAACAATACATCTCCTGAATCCGGCCCTGGCGGGATCGAGAAATCGTTGTAAAAAGGATGAGAGCGCCGTGAAACGAATTTTGCACATCACCGGTGGAGCTATGAACCGCAGCGACGGCATTGCCAACTTTGTGATGAATGTATACCGGAGGATCGACCGGAGCAAATACCAGTTTGATTTTCTTGTGATGGAGGACCAGCCGGGGGAATACGATCCCGAGATCGAGGCCCTGGGCGGAAGGATCTATCACGCGGACCGGCTGAGCAGCCATCTGCTGCGGCATACGCGGCAGGTGTATCAGCTGATGAAGCACGAGAACTATTTGGCGCTCCACCGCCATACGGCGGTCTCCCTGTCCTGGCCGGATTTCTATGCGGCAAAAAAGGCGGGCGTGCAGAACCGCATTTGCCATTCCCATGGGACAACCTGCACACAGATGGCCATGCACAAGCTCTTTTATCCGCTGTTCCATCCCAATATCACCCACCGCCTGGCCTGCGGCGAGGCCGCCGGGAAATGGCTGTACCGTGCGGGGGAATCCTTCCAGGTGCAGAAAAACGGTGTGGATACGGAACGGTTTCAATTTGATGCGGCCGTGCGCGCGGAGCAGCGGAATGCTTTAGGCGCGGATAAGGATACGTTGATCGTAGGCAGCGTGGGCAGGCTGGCCCCGGAAAAGAACCAGGCACTGCTTCTGGACGCCTTTTCGGAGGTGCGCAAGCGGCGGGAGAACAGCCTGCTGATCCTGCTGGGAGTGGGGCCTTTGGAAGAGGCCCTGAAAAATCAGGCGGAAGCCCTGGGAATTGCTGACCACGTATTGTTTCCGGGCGTTACGGACGATGTGCCCCGGTGGCTGGATGCCATGGATGTGGCGGTATATCCGTCGCTGTTTGAGGCGTTCCCCATTTCCGTGCTGGAGGGGGAGGCCTCGGGCCTTGCCACTGTGATCTCCGATCACATCCCCCTGGAGGTCGATGTGTTGGGAAAGCTGATCCAGATGCCGCTGGAGCAGGACAAAAGCGCGTGGGCGGATGCAATCCTCTCGGCCTATGAATGCTCAAAAACGGCAGACCGGCAGTCTGCCGGCCGGCAGGTACTGGAGGCCGGATATGATATTCAAAATACGGCAAAGCAACTGGAGCAATTCTATGATACATTGCGGTAAATGGATGGGTATGCACAAGGTGATTTCCAGTCTTGGGTCCTTTGTGTTGGATCGGGATTCCCGGTTCGCCTGGCTATCCGCCAGGGGATTTTGCAATTGGATGTCCGACGAGCGGTATCTCAAAAGGCTATTCCGGACCCATATGGGAAAAGAATTGGACCTGAAGGATCCCCGGACATTCAATGAAAAGCTGCAGTGGCTGAAGCTCCATGACCGGCGGCCGGAATACACCATGATGGTGGACAAGTATCTGGTACGGCCTTATATAGCCCGGCAGCTGGGGGAGGAATATTTGATCCCACTGCTGCAGGTCTGGGAGGACCCGGATGCGATCGACTTTGATGCCCTGCCGGATCAGTTTGTATTGAAATGCAACCACAATTCCGGGTTGGGCATGTGCATATGTGAGGACAAAGCAGCCCTCGATTATGCCCATGTGCGGGCAGAACTGCGAAAGGGCCTTGCCCAGGATTACTATTTAACGGGCCGCGAGTGGCCCTACAAGGATGTGCCCAGGCGGATCATCGCCGAGCAATATATGGGGCACGATATCAGCGATTACAAGTTTATGTGCTTTGACGGCCGGGCCGAATGCGCCTTTGTCTGCTCGGAGCGGTTCAGCAAAGACGGCTTGAAGGTTACGTTTTTTGACCGGGAGTGGAACGTGCTGCCCTTTGAGCGGCACTATCCCAAAAGCGCAGTGCCGATCCCGCGGCCCGAAAACTTAGAGAAAATGATCGCATTTGCGGAGCAGCTGTCCCGAGGCATTCCTTTTGTCCGTGTAGATTTTTATGAGATCGAGGGAAGGCTGTATTTTGGGGAGCTGACCTTCTACCCGGGCAGCGGGCTGGAGGAATTTACGCCGGAGCGCGCGGATTATGAACTGGGGGCGCTGATCAAGCTGCCCAACCTATAGCGCAGAGTACCGGATAAAGCGATGTTGATGGGCCCAAATGAGCCTAATTCAATGGGACGCACATCGAATCAAATTGATGAAATACGATGGGAGAGACAGAAATGGCTGATAAAAATGAAATTATGGTCAGCGTGATTTGCAATACCTACAATCATGAAAAATATATTGCACAGGCGCTTGACAGTTTTATTATGCAGCAAACGTCCTTCCGGTTTGAGATATTGGTCCATGATGACGCATCTACCGATGGAACGGTGGAAATCGTACAGCGGTATAAAAAGGCATATCCGGAATTGATTTTTCCGATTTATCAGACAGAGAACCAATACTCCCAAGGGATAGATTCTTATGTGGTTTTTCAATATCCCAGGGCCCGGGGGAAATATATTGCCTATTGCGAAGGGGACGATTATTGGCTGACCCCGGATAAACTGCAGCGGCAGGTTGACTATTTGGAGGCACATCCGGAGGCTGCTCTTTGCATCTGCAACGCAAAGACCGTAGCTACAGACAGAAGTGAGGTCGGAGAGGTGGCGCCTGTTCAGACAAGCGGCATTGTTCCGGCGGAGGATGTCATACGGATCGGCGGCGGCTTTTGCGCAACAAGCTCGGTCGTTACGCGCCGGGAATTGATGACAGAACTCCCAGACTATTTCAATATTCTTTCCCTGGACCTGGTCAATCAGATGTATCTTGCAAGCTGCGGAACGACCTACTGCTTTGCGGATTATATGTGCGCGTATCGTGTGGGGGTTGCAAACTCGTGGTCTACAAGAATGTCTGCCGCCAAAGAGCAGATGGATGCCCATTGCAGAAAATCCATTGCAGTTCGAAAGGCTTTTGACGAGGAAACAAATTACCGGTATCATGATGCCGTCCTGGAACGGATATTTATGCTCTATTGGGACTTGGAGGATTTTGAGGAGCTGCAAAAGCAGGAGTATGCCGGCGTGTACAAAAGCTTGGATCAGAGAACAAAGCTGAGATTCCAGATACAAAAAAATTTCCCGCGGGTATACCGGTGTTGGAGAAAGGCGCGATATGGAAGATAATAAAATGTCTCTGCCGCAAAAAACTACAAGTAACTTTCTGTGGCGCTTTTTTGAGCGGTGCGGAGCACAGGCAGTATCCTTTTTTGTGTCCATCGTGCTCGCGCGGCTGCTGGCCCCGGAGGTATATGGGACGATCGCGCTGATCACGGTGTTCACCTCGATCCTGCAGGTGTTTGTGGACAGCGGCCTGGGCACCGCCCTGGTGCAGAAGAAGAATGCGGATGATCTGGATTTTTCCACGGTGTTCTTCTTTAACATTGGGATGTGCCTGTGCCTGTACTTACTGCTGTTCTGCGCGGCGCCGTGGATCGCGTCGTTTTATGAAATGCCGGAATTGGAGCCGGTGGTGCGGGTGTTGGGCTTGACGCTGGTGATCTCCGGCGTTCGGAATATCCAGCAGTCGTATATCTCCAAGCATATGTTGTTCAAGAAGTTTTTCTTTTCCACCATCGGGGGCGTCGTTATTTCCGCGGCGGTGGGGATCGGCATGGCCTATGCGGGCTGCGGCGTATGGGCGCTGGTGGCCCAGAATCTGGTGAACCAGGCTGTAGGAACGGTCATCCTCTGGTTTACGGTGCAGTGGCGGCCCCATTGGACATTTTCCCTGGGGCGGCTGAAAACGCTGTTTTCCTACGGCTGGAAGCTGCTGGCATCGTCACTGCTGGATACCGGCTACCGGCAGCTGCAGCCCCTGATCATCGGGAAAAAGTATGCGGAAACGGATCTGGCCTTTTATAATAAAGGTTCCCAGTTTCCGGATATCATTGTGACGAATATCAATACGTCCATTGACAGTGTGCTGTTCCCGTCCATGGCAGCCCAGCAGGACCACAAGGAGCGGGTCCGCGCCATGACCCGGCGGGCCATCCGCACCAGCTCCTATATCATGTGGCCGCTGATGATGGGGCTTGCGGTGTGCGCGGTCGCTGCGTCCCATGGCCTTGATGGCATT
>CABSAB010000158.1 GCA_902475515.1 uncultured Eubacteriales bacterium
GTGCGATCCTCAACCACTTTGCATATTCCCCTGCGGATGAAGAGACCGGAGCCGCAGGCGGATGGGACTGGACGCAGCAGTAAGGAGGCGTAGGACATGAAGAAAAAGACAACGTATCTGGCCGCGCTTTCGCTGGTGCTGGCCCTGAGCGCTTCCATGAGCAGCGCTTGGGCGTACTTCACCACCAACGTATCGGCCCAGGGCGGCTACCGGCTGCGGCTGGGGAACAGTACCACCATTACGGAGGAATTCGACAGCTGGACCAAGCATGTGACCGTAAGCAACAGCGAGGATTCCCAGGCGGTGTACGTCCGTGTCCATGCCTTTGCGGGCAGCGAATATGGCCTGCTGTACAGCGGCGCGAATTGGACACCCGGCGCAGACGGCTATTACTATTATGACGCAATCGTAGAACCCGGAGAGAGCACCGGTGTGCTGGATATCCAGATCACGGGCGTGCCCGAGGGGCTTACCGAGCCGAAGGACTTCAACGTGGCGGTGGTCTACGAGAGCACTCCGGTGCAGTACGATGAAAACGGCGATCCCTACGCCGACTGGAATATCAAGCTGGACACCGGCGACGCGGAAGGAGGGGCTGAGGGATGAAAAAGCTTAAGAATTTTCTGACCTCCTCCAAGGTCACGCTGGGCGCGTTTATCCTGGCGGTGGCACTGCTGGGCTTCTCGTCCATTGGCGGCGCCCGGGCGGCCCTGGCGTATTACTCGGAGAACTATGTGTCCCGTGTGCAGATGCAGAACATCGGCGTGACCCTGCTGGAAAACGGCAGCGCGGTCTCCAGCCGGGACTACGGCGACACGGCGGACGGCAACTGGACCGAGACCTCCGGCGCCCTGCTGGAAAATATGATCCCCGAGGGCGAGGAGTTCAAACTGGGCAAGACCTACCCCGAGGAGCTGGCCGTGCAGAACAGCGGCAGCATCAGCGAGTATGTCCGTGTGAGCATTTATAAATACTGGAAAGATGAGAACGGCGCAAAGATGCCGAACCTGTCGCCGGACCTGATCGACCTGCACCTCACCGGAAACGGCTGGCTGGAGGACACCGAGGCCAAGACCGCGGAGCGTACGGTGCTGTACTACAGCAGTGTGCTGGGGGCGGGGCAGACGTCTTCCCTGTTTGCCGATACCCTGACCGTGGATGGGGCTGTTGCCACCAAGGTGAAGCAGGTCCCCTCCGAGGACGGAAAGACTATCACGGCGGTGTATGAGTACGACGGCGTGGAATTCTGTGTGGAAGCAAAGGTAGACGCCGTGCAGGAGCACAACGGCCAGGACGCCATCTGGAGCGCCTGGGGCCGTAGGGTGACCGTCAGCGGCGGCAGCCTGAGCCTGAACTAAGGAGGATGGGAATATGAAGAAGAAATTATTCAGCTTCCTCCTGGCGGTGGGATTGCTTGCGACCTTGACGGTGCCGGTCTTTGCGGATACCATCCAGGGCGGCTCCAATTGGAAGGTGACCTTCACCGCGAACAACAAGATGGAAAGCAATTTCAGTACTGCGGACCTGGAGAATGTGGCCGGTGAGATGCAGCCCGGCGACACGGCTATCATCACCCTGGGCCTGGAGAACAACAATAAGACCGCCACGGACTGGTACATGACCAACAAGGTGCTCTCCTCCCTGGAGGACAGCAGCAACGCCCAGGGCGGCGCGTATACCTACATTCTGACCTATCATGACAAGGATGGAAATGCCACCACGCTCTTCAGCAGCGACACGGTGGGTGGCGATTCCACCACCGGCGGCGAGGGCCTCCATGGGGCCACGGGTGCTTTAGAGGATTATTTCTATCTGGACACCCTGAAAAGCGGCGAGAAGGGCTCCATCACGCTGGAGGTGGGCCTGGACGGCGAGACCCAGGGCAACAGCTACCAGAATACATTGGCAGACCTGCAGATGAACTTCGCGGTGGAGCTCAACGAATCGGGCACAGCGCCCACGGGCGGCACCAGCGGACGGAGCCCCGGAAGTGTGGTCAAGACCGGCGACGAGACGGCATTGACCCCGTTCATTCTGGCGGCGACCATCAGCGGAACGCTGCTGCTCCTGCTGTGCATTTACGGCAAGAAGAGCCGCCGGAAAGAGGAAAAGGAGGCGCAGTGAGATGAAGAAACTGTTTGCGGCGCTGCTGAGCCTCTGCCTGATGCTGAGCCTGGCAGTGCCTGCCATGGCGGCGGATTACACCTATACGGTGCGGATCTTCGCCGGGGCTCAGGGCACCATCGGCGGCCAGGAGGTCGTGGCCTATGACGGCCTGAGCTACGGCTCCGTGATCACGTTCAATACGGGTTCCGTGAACCTGACCAATTCTGACAAGTACTATGTCAAGGGCATCCGGGAAAGCGGCAGCGATAACAGCAACACCGTCCGGGCCTTTACTGTGACAGGCGATATGGACTATGTGGTGGCCTACGGTATCCAGGGCGAGGCAGTGGCCTATACGGTGAACTACCAGGACGCAAACGGCAATACCCTGATGCCCAGCGAGACCTTCTACGGCAGCATCGGCGACCGGCCGGTGGTAGCGTTTCAGTACATTGAGGGCTACCAGCCCCAGGCCTATAACCTGACGGGCACCCTGTCCGACAACGCGGCAGAGAATGTGTTTACCTTTGTCTATATCCCGGTGACCACCCCGGCCACGGCGGCTCCGGCCACAACGGCGCCTGCCACACAGGCTCCGGCGGCGGACACCGAGGAAGATGAGACCCCGGCGCCTGAGGGCGAGGATGAGGATAATCCCACGCCGGTGGAGATCATCGAGCCGGAGGACGTTCCCCTGGTAGACCCCAACGCAGTGGACAATGATGAAAATGGCCCGGCAGAGCTGGAGGATATCGACGATGAGCAGGTGCCGCTGGCAAACGCGGGCCAGGTGGTGAAGGAATTCGCCGAGCGGATCAACGATGTTCCCACAGCTGGAAAAGCGGGCATTGTTTCGGGTGTAGTTCTGCTGTTGGGTGTAGTCTGGTGGCTGATGTTCTGGCGGCGGAGAAGCAGAGTATGAGTCAAAAAAAACAGCGCAAAAAGTGGGTTCTGCCCGCTTTTTGCAATTTGATCGGGATCCTGATCCTGCTGACGGTGATCCTCTCCTGCCTGCCTGTGGCGGTGCCCAGGTTCCTGGGGTACGAGAGCTATAACGTGGTCAGCGGCAGCATGGAGCCGGAGATTCCCATTGGAAGTATCCTCTATGTGGAATCTGTGGACCCAGTGGAAGTTCAGGAGGGCGATGTGATCGCTTTCCAGAGCGGCGACAGCGTAATCGCCCACCGGGTGACCAAGAATCAGCAGGTGGAGGGACAATTTACCACCAAGGGCGACGCCAACGCCGAGGAGGACATGAACACGGTGCCCTATGGGGCGCTGCTGGGCCGGGTGCGGAAGCACTATCCCATGCTGGGGGCCCTGCTGGGGCTCTATGCCAGCACCGTGGGCAAGATCTATGTTCTGTGTTTTGCCGCCTGCGGCGCTATGCTGAATATGCTTGCAGGGCGCATCCGTGCGGCGAATCGGCTGAAGCGGGCCCAGGAGACGGCGTAAAGGAAAATCGATATGGGAAAAATCATACGGCGGATCATTATGATCCTGCTGCTGATCGTGTTCCTGGGGTCTGTGGGAATGGTCGGATGGATCATGCACCAGTACAACGAGATCGATCAGCTCTATGATGCGGCTGTGGCACAGTATACCGGCGGCGCGGGGGAAACGACCCCGCCGCCGGCATCGGTGTCTGCGGACCCGGAGGTATCTGCGGAGTCCGTACGGCAGCTGGAGATCGCCCCCATCACTGTGGATTTTGCGGCTTTGCAGGCGGTGAATCCTGAGGTGGTGGGCTGGATCTACTGCGAGGGCACGGGACTGAACTACCCGGTGCTCCAGAGCAGTGACGATGACTATTATCTGCACCGCAGCTATGATGGGTCTTATAATTTTTCCGGCTCCATTTTCGTGGAGGCGGAGAACCGGCCCGGCTTTGCGGACAGCAATACCATCATCTACGGACATAATATGAAAAATGACTCCATGTTTGCCTGCCTGGATGATTGGGCAGATCAAGCATTCTACGAGGCCCATCCCATCATCTGGCTGCTGACGCCCCAGCGGGATTATAAGATCCAGCTGGTAAGCGGCTATACCACCTCCGCATATTCGGAGACCTATGTGATCTTCTCCGAACCTGGGGAGGAATTTGGCGCATATTTACGCCATGCGGTGGAGCAGTCAGATTTTCGGGCGGAGGCCGAGCTGGACGAGCAGGGGCGCTATGTACTCCTTTCCACATGCGCCTATGTGTTCGATAACGCGAGATATGTCCTGCATGGACAGCTGCTTCCGGCGGACAGCGCCGGAGGAATTCCCGCAGCGGGGGAGTAAGCGACGAAATTTCATGAAAAACTGGACAAAATCGATTTTTTATGAAAGAATATGTATGAGATGCAGACGTGAAACAGGAGAGGGTGATCGCCATGGATCAAAATACACAGAATGATGTCTTGTACATTGGTATGTTTGGTGGATTCTCACTGACCTGGAACGGAAAACGGATCACGGGTACCGGGAAATCCGCAGAGTCGCAGTTCGCCTATCTGATGCAGTTGCTGCTGCACCACCGGGAGGAGGGCGTCAGCCGGGACCGGCTGGAGCAGATCCTGTTCGGTGTTATCCAGGTCCTTTTCCGTCTCG
>CABSAB010000159.1 GCA_902475515.1 uncultured Eubacteriales bacterium
AAGCCGATAGGCCCCTGCTCGGCCTATGCCCTGGAGGCGGTGGAAAAATACGGCGCCATCAAGGGCGGCTTTCTGGCGATCAAACGGCTTCTTCGGTGTAACCCTTGGTACAAGGGAGATTTTTTCGATCCGGTGCCATAACGCGCCGAATCCCCCGCTACGACCGGAGGTAATTCATGAAAATCATTCTTATCCCCTTTGCCTGGCTGCTGCGCACGCTGTACCAGGTATTCGGAAACTACGGCGTCGCGCTGATCCTCTTTTCCCTCATCACAAAGCTGATTCTTCTGCCCTTTAACGCAAAGAGCAAAAAGAGCATGATGAAGACCTCCCGCCTGGGCCCCAAGCTCAAGGAACTGGAAAAGAAATACGGCGATGACAAGCTCAAGTATCAGCAGGAGATGGCCAACCTCTATAAAAAAGAGGGCGTCAGTCCCACCGGCGGCTGCCTGTGGTCCCTGCTGCCGCTGATCCTGCTGATGGCATTGTACTATGTCATCCGCCAGCCCATGACCTATCTCATGCAGCTGTCGGCCGCGGAGATCACCCAGATCTCCGATCTGCTGACCAGTTTGGGCGTGGATTTTGCAAATGGCAACGCCGCTTATTCCGAGATCTTCATTGCACAGCACATCTATGAAAATATCGACGCCATCAAGGCCATCATTCCCGATATCGCGGACCGGGCCATCAACTTCAACTTCTTGGGCGTGGATCTAAGCCAGATCCCCTCCTGGCGCTGGATATTTGGCGGAAGCTACACGCTGGCGGGCTTCGGCATGTTCATCATTCCGGTGATCTCCGCCCTTTCGCAGTTCGGCTCCATGCTGATCTCCCAGAAGCTCAACGGCTCTGTGGTCACAAACGACAAGGGTGAAAAGGACCAGGATGCCGCCGCAGCCGCAGCCAAGAGCATGAAGACCATGATGTATATCATGCCCATCTTCTCGCTGTGGATCGGCTTCTCCATGCCGGCCTCCATGGGCCTATACTGGATCGCCCAGGCGGTATTCAACACGGCCATTGACGCAGTTCTCACGCTGCATTACAGAAAGGTCTATGACGCAGAGGACGCGATCAAGCGGGAAAAGGCCGCAGAGGAAGCCGCCATTGAAGCGGAAAAGGAGGCCCGCCGGGCCGAGCGCCGGGCCATGATGCCCGAGGGCGCCAATCCCAACACCAGCCGCCGCAAGGTAAAAAAACAGCTTAAGGCAGCTGAGAACAATGAATTTGCCGGCCTTGGCAAGCTCACCGAGGAGCAGAAGGAGGACATCCGCCAGAAAGCTCAGGAAAAAGAGCTTACAAAGGGCGGCCTGTCCGGCGACCCCAACCGGCCCTATAGCCGTGGCCGAGCCTACGACCCGAATCGTTTCGGAACAGGTGCCTCCGCTGAGGAAATTGTTCCCGAGGCGGTCGCCGAGAGCCCGGAAGATTCAGACGCATCTACGGATTTCGAATGACCCGGCCCCAGGGCCTATGGGTCTAACATAAAGGAGCGCATCAGTATGTTCAAATCAATCGAAGCTACTGGCAAGACCATTGATCTTGCCATTCAGGCTGGTCTTGAGACCCTCCAGATGGACCGGGACAGCGTTTCCGTGGAGGTCCTGGAGCAGCCTAAGGCCGGTTTCTTCGGCATCGGCGCATCTCCGGCCAAGGTGTCTCTCACCTACGAGGTGCCCGATCCCAAGCCGGAAAAAGCCCCCGAAGCTCCCAAGGCGGACAAGCCCCCCAAAGAAAAGAAGCCCGCTGCGCCCAAGCCTGCTCCCAAAGCAGAGCCTGAGACGCCTGCGGAGAAGCCCGAGCCCAAGTCCATCCCGGCCCCCGCGCCTGAGGGAACCGTGGAGGCGAAGATCGAGGCTTTCATGAAGGGACTGCTTGCCCACATGGGTTCCGACGCCGTACCCTCCGCCACCAAGGTGGATGAGGATACCTACGCCGTGGAGCTCATTGGAAACAGCCTGGGCATGCTCATTGGCCGCCGGGGCGACACCCTGGACGCCATCCAGCATATCACCAATTACGCCGTGAACCACGGTCAGAACAAGCGTGTCCGCATTAATGTGGACGCCGAGAACTACCGCAAAAAGCGGGAGGAATCCCTGGAGCGCCTGGCCAACAAGGTGGCCGGCAAGGTCACCAAGACCCGCCGGAACATCACCCTGGAGCCCATGAACGCTTATGAGCGGCATGTGATCCACGCGGCTCTTCAGGATTATCCCGATGTCACCACCTACTCCACCGGCACCGAGCCGGGCCGGCGCATTGTGGTGGCCTACAGCAGATATCAGAGCACACCTGCTGACGAATAAGCCGATTCCCCCATCCATATAGGATGGGGGATTTTTTACGGCAGGACACAGACTGGACACATGGGCCCCCTATGCTGGTCTCACGGGGGGTGACGGGATGAAATATTGGAATCCGCTTCGCAATGTACTTCTCTGCACTCTGGGAGCCTGGAGCGTCGGGTTGATTCTCTGCCGGATGCTGGGTCTGCCCGCCGCAGACAGCCTGATCCCGGCCCTGGTCGGCGGCGCCTGTTCGTTTTTGGCGGTTTTGTCCCTGCCCCGTGGCCAAACTACCGCTGGAATTTTGCTGACTGTCGGTGTTTTATTTGCGGCGGCCCTGGGTCTGTTTTGGTTCCGCGCAGTGCTGCCGCTTTTGTGTTTGATCGCCACGGCCCTCCTGACCTTTGGTGCGGTCATGCTTGGCAACCGGGGATTCTACGGGCCCCTGGGCTGCTGGAGCGTGGTGCTGATGGCCTTGGCCACGAGCCTGACACCACCCTCGGAGCCGCTCTGGCAAACCTGCGCTGGTCTGGGCGCTCTGCTGGCTCTGGGGCTGACCCTGGACGGCTTTCGGGACATCTCCCTCCGCAGGAGCCATCACCTGGGACGAAATGCTCCCGCAAACAGCACTGCTCACCTGCAGGCAAGCAGTCTGCGCCTACTTTTTCTCTTCCTGGCCGGGGCACTGATGGCCGCGACGGGAATCCTTGGGCTGTGGTCCCTGATCTCCGGCGGAGTCCAATGGCTCTTCCATCTGCTGCTCACGGGGACCGGTGCTGTGGGCTACGGCTTTGCCATGGTCCTCAAGTGCATTATGGACTTTTTCCTGTGGCTTCTCAGCCTGATCCCCAAGCTTCCCGAGGGGGGCAACAGTGGGGTCGGCACCACCTACGAAAAGCCTGTTTATACCGGCGGCCCCGGAAGTCCATTCTCCACCCTGCTCCTGGTGATCGCCACAGTGGCGGGCTGCGTCGCCGTGGCCGCCGTGGTCGGCACTGCCATTCTCCGGAAAAAGCAGCCCCGCAGCGCCGCCCCGGAGCCGTGCGACTATGTAGATGAGATCGAACGCCTGGCACGTCCCAAATGGCGTCCCTTTTCCAACCGGAAGCGAGCCGCCCGTATGCGCGACTATCAGGGGCCCATGAAAATACGCTTTGCCTTTCAACAACTGCTTCAGTCCCGCAAGCGGGATGATCCCTCCGCTTACGCCAAAACGCCCAATGAACTGCGCCGGGCGGACTGCCCCGATGAGGATATTTTGATCAGCGCTTATAACCGCGTACGCTACGGCGGCCTTGGCGTCACCGACGCGGAGCTTGATGCGGCGGAGCGTGTGGTAAAACAGCTATGACAAACCCGGCATGACCAAATTAGTCATGCCGGGTTTTCAGTGTATTTTAGAGAAGCAGACCAAGCACATAGGCTTCCCGCCGAATCATATCGATATAGCGGTTTTCTACCACTGATCGGTTGCACATATATGCCGTACGAATATCTGTCCACTCCAGTCCGTAGCCCAACTCCGCCTCGTAGTCGTCCAAGTCCTGTGAAACGGCGGTGTCCTCCACTTCTGCAATATAGTAGTAGGACTTCTGCTCAAAAAGTTCCTCCGCCATTGTGCTCTTTCGTTTCTCGTGGACCATTCCGAATTCCCGGACAGAATCGTGCTTCACCAGCAGCCCCGTCTCCTCCCGGACCTCCCGGACCAGCGCCTCCAGATGGGATTCTCCCGGCTCAATGCCGCCGCCCGGGAACTTATAGTAGTGCTCCGCCTCGCTGTAGACCATAGCGATCCGGTCCCCACAGCGGATAATGGCCCTGACCGCTTCCCGAAAGGACACCGGTAAATCCGGCTCATAATCCTTTGCGTCAAGCTCCGCAAGCATCTTCATGGCCGCGCCCCTTTCTCCCCGGCAGCTGCACCCATACAATGGCCGCAAACATCAGCACACAGCCGATCAGCTCCCGGGCAGACATGACCTCGTGGAGAAGGACCCATCCAAATACCAGGCTGAACACCGATTCCAGGCTCATGAGCAACGATGCCACCGTGGGCTCCGTATCCTTCTGGGCCACGATCTGCAGGGTATATCCCACGCCGCTGGACAGGACGCCCGCATACACCACAGGCATCCACGCCGCCAGCAGGTCTTGCAGGTTCGGCTCCTCAAAGATCAGCATGGCCACAAAGGCCAATATGCCGCAGACGAAAAATTGGACACAGCTCATCTTGACCCCGTCCACCTTTCCGGAAAACCGGTCGATCACCAGAATGTGCGCCGTAAAACCCACTGCACAGGCCATCTCTAACAGGTCACCCCGGTTGATGCCCCCCACCTTGCCGCCGGCAAAGCAGAGAAGGTTGACTTCGACAAGTCGCAGTTTGCCAAAT
>CABSAB010000160.1 GCA_902475515.1 uncultured Eubacteriales bacterium
GCAGTACGTTGAACTCCGACCGAAGCTCCAAATACTCCGGTGTATCCTCCTCCTGTAAAATCAACTGCATGGCCGAGATGGGCGTTTTGACCTGATGGACCCATAGGGTATAGTAGTCCAGCAAGTCCTCATAGCGCATACTGTTGGACTGCTCCAGCTCTGCCTTTGCCGAAAACAACGTCCGAAGCAGCAGCTGATAGTCCGTCTCCAGCAGCCCTTCCGGACTCGGCAGATGCTCGAGGCTGTCCGGCACCTCCCCTATCATCCCCTGTAAGGCCCTGTGCCGCCGCAGAAAGCCCACAAACCGTATTCCAAGGACAATTACGCCAACAAATGCCCAAAGGCCTACGACGTACGTCATGGGCTCCAGAGGCAAATCACACAGATAAAATACCATAATGGCCAACAGCACGCAGCTGAGAAAAAAGATCACTTCCCGTGCCATTTGCCGGAAAAACGCGCCGAGCAATTTCATTGGGTCCCTCCCGGTTTCCGCATCCTTGTATTTAAAGAATGATATATCCAATACCTTTCCGGGTTGTAATGAAGTCTGTAAGCCCCGCGGCCGCCAGGGTCTTACGGAGACGGTTGATATTCACGGTAAGGGTATTTTCATCCACATAGCTGTCCGTCTCCCAAAGGCGCTGCATCAGCGTCTCACGACTGACTACGCTTCCTTTCCGCTGGAGCAGCGTCTGGAGGATGCGGTAGCTGTTTTTGCTGAGCTCAATACGCTGCCCCTGATAGGTCAGCACTGTATCCCCGGGACTCAGCACCGCACCCCGGTGGCTTAGCTGGGGCGCCTGATTCTCCGCAGGCAGCGTCCGCCGAAGCACCGCCTGAAGCTTGGCTATCAGTACACTCAGGTCAAAGGGCTTGGCAATAAAATCGTCGCCGCCCATATTCATGGCCATGATAATATTCATATTGTCCGAAGCCGAGGAGATAAAGATCATCGGCGTGGACGACACCTTGCGGATCTCGCCGCACCAATGGTAGCCGTTGAAAAACGGCAGCGAAATATCCATCAGCACCAAGTCCGGCTGAAAAGCCAGAAACAGCGGCATGATATCCTGAAAGTCTTCCGTCCGCTTGACCTCATAGCCCCAGCTGGAAATATATTTTTCCATGGAAGCAGCGATCACAGGATCATCTTCTACAATCATGATTTTGACCATACGCTCACCCCAGTATCTCGTCCACCGCCTGACGGATATTTTTGACCCGGATCAGGGTCATGCCCTCCGGCGGGATCACCTTGGCGCTTCCCTGATGGGGAATCAGTACTTGATCAAAGCCAAGCCGGCCAAGCTCTGAAAGCCGCTGAGGCAGGCTGCTTACCGCACGGACCTCGCCGGTGAGGCCCACCTCACCCACTGCGGCAAAGCCCGCGGGGACAGGCTTGTCCCGGTAGCTGGACGCCACCGCCAGCACCAGCGGAAGATCGGCGGCAGGCTCGCTGAGGGTCAGTCCGCCGATGACGTTGACGTACCCGTCACAGCCCGAAAGGCGCATGCCTCCCCGCTTATCCAGCACAGCCATCAAAAGCGTGGCCCGGTTAAAATCAAAACCATCTGTGGTCCGCCTTGGCACATTGAAGCTGGAGGATACCACCAGGGCCTGAATCTCCGCCAGGATGGGACGCGTCCCCTCCATGGCACAGGCCACACAGGTGCCCGGCGCGTTCAGCGGCCGGCCGGACAGGAGCATTTCCGAAGGGTTCTCCACCTCCGTAAGACCGCCCTCCTGCATATCAAAGACGCCCAGCTCATTGGTGGATCCAAAACGGTTCTTGGCGGCGCTGATCAGCCGGTAGGAGGTACTGCGGTCCCCTTCAAAGTACAGCACACAATCCACCATGTGCTCCAGGACCTTGGGACCGGCAATGGAGCCTTCCTTGTTGATGTGCCCCACAACAAACACTGTGATACCCTGGGATTTTGCCAGCTGCATCAGCGTCATGGTGCATTCCTTTACCTGGGAGATGCTCCCAGGGGCGGAGCTCCCGTCTCCGGTATACAGCGTCTGAATGGAATCGATCACCAGCACATCCGGAGAAAGCGTCTCTACGGTGCTGAGCACATCCTCCATATTGGTCTCCGAGAGCACATACAGCCGGTCTCCCGCCACGCCCAGGCGCACCGCCCGCATCTTCAGCTGGGTCTCGGACTCCTCGCCAGATACGTACAGCACCGTAAGCGTCCGGGCCACATGGGCGCACAGCTGCAAAAGCAGTGTGGATTTTCCGATCCCTGGAGCTCCGCCCACAAGGACCAGAGAGCCCCGTACAGCGCCGCCGCCCAGCACCCGGTCCAATTCCTCCATCCCCGTGGAAAACCGGACCTCGTCCGCCGTATCCACCTCGGAGAGGGTCCTGGCCGCGCGAATCGGTCCGGATTTTGCCATGACCCCCTTGGTTTTAACCGCAGGGGCCGCCTTATGCTCCACAATGGTGTTCCACTGTCCGCAGGCCGGACAGCGCCCCTGCCACTTCATGGTCTCATTTCCGCAGGAAGTACAATAAAATACAGTCTTTTCTTTCATAAAACGTCCTCATTTGTACAAAGCTACACACCAGGGTCCTCCCCCGGCAGATGGTTAAATGCTGTCACGGCAATGGTCACTGCCAGCTTGTTTTGGTAGTCGTTTGTTTTCAGTTTCTCCGCTTCGGCGGGATTGCTCAGGAAACCGCATTCCACCAGGATCCCAGGTACCTGAACATGATTCATCAGATAAACCTCGGGCTGAATCGACTTTGCCTTACGGTGATTGGACGGGTCCACGCACTGGCTGAGATTCTGCTGTAGGGTCTCTGCCAGGAGCTTACTCTCCCCCACTGCATCGTAAAACACCTGTGCTCCATAGTATTTTTCTTGAGAAAAAGCGTTTTGGTGAATGCTCACCAGCAGCGCCTCCGGATGGGAATTCACAAGCTCCACCCGGTTTCGGATATCCGTCACCTTTTTCTGGGCAATGGTATTGGCGGAGGCATCCGCCAGCTCCGTGTCAGTGGTACGAACCAATAATGTCTCCTGGCCCAACAGGCCCAAGACCGTATCGGTTTTCAGCGTGATCTGCAGATTGATGTCACTCTCCCGTGTCCCGTCCGCAGCCGAGGAGCCGCCGTCGGCGCCGCCGTGACCGGCGTCCAGGATCACCAGGGGCGCCGGTGCCGTCTCCGCCGATACCGCCGCCGACTGTCTCAGTCCGCGCGCCGCAAAGAGCATCAGCAGCGTCAGTGACAGCACATACATACAGGACAAAAACCGTGCCTCTCCATGCTTCATAAAAACACCCCCATAAAACTTATGAGGGTGTCTGCTGTTTATTCCTCAGCGCAGGCGTTTGTCCTTGTCACGGGTCTTATAGATCAGCTTGTACAAAATACCGACATTGTTATAGCCGTTTTTATAGGCCAGATAGCCGATAATGGGCTGAAAAATCATGGGGATCAGGTAAAAGGGCGCGTCAAGCCACACCGATGTGTTATTCATCGCAGTCTGTACCGCGCCGATTAGCACCACAAAGGGGCTGTAGAACACGATCCACAGCATCTGAAACAGGCTGGACCATGTGCTGGATCCAATGCTCAGTACACACATCAGCGCCACGCAGACAAGCCCTGGGATCTGCGCAAGCAGTCCGGTTTTGAGGCCGCGCTTGGAATCGTATTCCAAATAGTTGTATTTCACCAGGTTATAGTCCCGCATGGCCAGCTTATATATGTCCATGTAGTCGAAGTACACCCAAAGCACCAAGATCACCGCTGATAAAATCCAGTAGAGCCAATAGGGAACCTGTACGGAGCTGGTAATAATGCGAAAAATGATCCACAGTGCCAAAGTCTTGATCCCCACATACCAATGCTTCCGCATAAAGGAAAGATTGGTGCTGGTCATCACATTCGGGTCTGCCGACCGGGCAGAAAACTCCGGCTTCTGCTTGGGTTCGTTATTGGAGCTCATACGCAGCGTCCTTTCTTGTGCAGTTTTATTTCTAGTGATTATAGCACAGATTCTCCGCCGTGAAAAGACTTCTTGTGAAAAATGAACAGATTTCGCCACGCCGCCATAGGATAGACTGTAATATCGAAAAGGAGGTTATTTTGTTGGATCAATCAAAACAA
Source organism: uncultured Eubacteriales bacterium (assembly GCA_902475515.1). Classification (GTDB taxonomy): domain Bacteria; phylum Bacillota; class Clostridia; order Oscillospirales; family Oscillospiraceae; genus HGM13006. Next base: position 4,127 of record CABSAB010000160.1, read on the forward strand.
CCGGTTGGCTGCAATCCCCTCACCACAGGAAAAATTCCCCAGTGTGGGATGCTGGCAGTTCCTTATGTACCGGTTCAGCGTAATACCGATGACAGCTATCAGACCGATAAGGCTTTGGCCAGAGGCACCTTGTTCCCGGGGCTGGATCTTCCCTACCTGGGCATGGTCAACGAAAGCGCAGGGGCTCCCGGTCCCCTGCAGGAGGTCATGGCGCTGGGCTTTGCCGTCCAGGAGCTGGGCCTTTATCTGGACACCCACGCAGACGATCCCCAAGCCCTGGCTCTGTTCCAAAAGTACAACAAGCTTTATTGCGAAGGCGTGGCGGAATATGAGCGTCGCTACGGTCCTCTGCAGATGACCAGCAGCGGATGCCCAACCTTCGACTGGGTGGACAGTCCGTGGCCGTGGGACCCTATGACGCCTCAGCCCAGGCACCAAATGCTGCCGGAAAAGGAGGGTTAAGCGATGTTTGTATATGAAAAGAGACTGCAATTCCCCATCAAGATCGAACACCCCAACCCCAAGCTTGCGTCCGTGATCATCTCCCA
>CABSAB010000161.1 GCA_902475515.1 uncultured Eubacteriales bacterium
CGATTCCACCAATGTGGAGCGGGCCTTGAAGCAGCCCGCCTTCACAGTCTCCCCTGCCTCGTGGGTGACGACCTTGACCTTGTCCAGCAGACGGTGCTCCTCCAGCTTGCTCTGGATCAGCCCCGCCGTGAGCCGGGTGGCGTGGAGGGGCGCGTTCACCTGATTGAGCACATAGGGAATGCCGCCGATGTGGTCCTCATGGCCGTGGGTCAGGAAAAAGCCCCGCAGCTTCTGCTGGTTCTTCACCAGGTAGGTCACATCGGGCACCACCAGGTCCACGCCGTACATATCGTCCTCCGGGAAGCCCAGGCCACAGTCCACCACGATCATATCGTTTCCGTACTCCAGGACTGTGATGTTCTTTCCGATCTCATTAAGACCACCCAGGGGTATGATTTTCAATTTTTCAGCCAAATTGTATCAACTCTCCATTCTGCCCTCCCGGCGGCTGTGCCGAAAGGGCGGTATAATATGTATTTGGGCCGCAAAAAACCCAGGGCATCCCCATACGGATCATGCCCAAATTGCTTATGAACAGGAACCGGAAAATCCCATAGAAAACCACCGCCGCCGTTTTTGGCCCCGTCTCGCCAAAAATCAGCACCGGACTATCACTATTTGGGATATTCCATCTATCTATTGTACTTCCGTACATAATGCACTTCAAAAAGCTGGGCCCGGACAGGCCCACCTGTTATTATTATAGCACATCCCATGGAAAAAGTATACACGAAATTTCACCTTTCTGCCTCCCTTTCATATTTTTGCAGAAATCGGGGCAGTTTGCCGGCAATTTTACTTGAGTTTCAGGAAGATTTTGTGTATAATTATAAGATAGTGAATTTGTGCCCGTTTCGGGCGCGCTGTGGGGTAGAATGGAGTTGATCCTTTTGAACAAAAAAACCTCCCGCCTCTTCTCCCCGGGGCTTGGCGTTTATTTTATCGTGCTGGCCCTGCTGTGCGCAGTCTCCTGGGGATTTTTGCCCCATGTGGCCGCTGGGATCGAGACCGGCTTGGCTATATGCCTGTTTGTCTACTACCGCGTCCGGGCTGCCATGCGCAAAAAGGACATCAATAAATATTTGCAGGACGTCAACCTCTCTGTGGACTCTGTCTCCAGCGAGCGGATGAATATCCCCCTGCCGGCAGTGATCCTGAATCTTGCCGGTGGAGAGATCATGTGGTGCAACGAGGCTTTTATGGAGATCGCCAATACCGAGGTGAGCCTTTTTGAGGCGCGCCTTTCCGAGGTATTCCCGGAGCTTCCCACAGACTGGATCTTTGACGGGGACTCCCCCTGTATCGAGCCGGTATCCCGGGACGGCCACCACTACCGGGTCTACGGCGACCTGCTCCGCCCGCAGGAGGATGCCTCTCCCTATCAGGCTGCCATGCTCTATTTTGTGGACCTGACGGAGCTGCTGGACACCCAGGAGGAATATGAGCTTTCCCGGCCCGTGGTGAGCATCATTCTGGTGGACAACTACGATGAGCTGACCTCCAACCTGCCGGACAAATCCGTCTCCAGCCTTTCTGCGCGGCTGGACGACGCCATCACCGGCTGGGCCACCGTGGGCGGCGGTATCATAAGGAAGCTGGAGCGGAACCGCTATCTGTTCCTGTTCGAGCAGCGGGAGCTGCCCCATTTCATCGATGAGAAATTCTCCATTCTGGATACGGTCCATGCCATCACCAACGATCTGGGCGCCCCCGCCACGCTCACCATCGGCGTGGGCAAGGATGGTGAGACTTTGCAGGAGAACTATGAATTTGCTTCCCTCAGCGTAGAGATGAGCCTCAGCCGCGGCGGCGACCAGGCTGTGATCAAGGACCGTTATAACTTTGCCTTCTACGGCGGCCGCGCCCGGGAAGCCGAGCGGCGCACCAAGGTCAAATCCCGGGTCATGGCCAGTTCCCTGTCGGAGCTGATCTCCCAGTCCCCATCGGTCTTTATCATGGGCCATAAAAACGCCGATTTGGACGCCGTGGGCGCAGCGGTGGGCGTCATGGCCATCTGCCGGAAGCTGGGCTGTCCGGCACAGATCGTCATTGATCTCCAGCGCAATGCTTCCGAGGCACTTTTAAGCAAGCTGCTGGAGGACCCCATGTACGCCGGCGCGTTCCTCTCCCCGGAAAAAGCCCTGATGGAGGTGGAGCGGGACAGCCTGTTGGTGGTGGTGGATACCAACCGCCCCGACCAGGTGGAATCCAAAGAACTGCTGCGGCTGTGCAGCCGGGTGGCGGTCATCGACCATCACCGCCGGGCGGCGGATTATATCGAAGACGCACTGCTGAACTTCCACGAGCCCTACGCCTCCTCTGCCAGCGAGCTGGTGACGGAGCTAGTGCAGTACCTGCTAGAGCGGGAGGACCTGGCCCCTGTGGAGCCCATGGCCCTGCTGGCTGGCATTGTGCTGGATACCAAGAATTTCTCCGTGCGCACCGGCGCCCGGACCTTTGAGGCCGCCGCATGGCTCCGGAAGCAGGGCGCCGACACGGTAGAGGTCAAGCTGTTGTTCCAGAACGGCCTCAAGGCTACATTGGACCGCTACGAGGTCCTCAAACACGCCAAGCTCTACCGGGGCGACATCGCCCTGTGCTGCCTCACCTATCCCCTGGACCGGATCATTGCCGCCCAGGCGGCGGATGAGCTTTTGAACATCTCCGGCATCCAAGCGTCCTTTGTGTTCTATCCCGATGGCGGCCAGGTCTATGTCTCCGCCCGCTCCATCGGCGAGGCCAATGTGCAGATGATCCTGGAGCCTCTGGGCGGCGGCGGCAATCAGGCCACAGCCGGAGCCCAGATCAAGGGCATGACCCCCCAGCAGGTAGCTGCCGCGATTGAAGCATCCATTGACGATTTTTTCAGTGAGTGAGCAGGCCCATACACAATACACACCTTTATCTCTGAAAGGAGCTATTTCCATGAAAGTTATTTTGACACAGGACATCCGCGGCAAGGGCAAACGGGGCCAGATGATCGAGGCCTCCGACGGCTACGCACGGAACTATCTTCTCCCCCGGAAGCTGGCTGTGGAAGCCACAGCCGATAACGTCAACACCATGAAGATGAACGACAAGGCCAAAGCCGAGCGCCAGGCCCAGGATAAAGCCCAGGCCCAGGAGGTCGCCGAGAAGCTCAAGGATCTCACGGTGAACATCACCGCCAAGGCCGGCTCCGGCGGACGGCTCTTTGGCGCCATTACCTCCGCCGAGGTGGCCGAGGAGCTGAAAAAACAGCATCACATCATCATTGATAAGAAAAAAATCGTTCAGGACGATCCCATCAAGAGCTTCGGCACCTTCACCCTGAAGGCAAAACTCGGCTTCGAGATCGTGGCAAATATCACGGTCCATGTCAGCGAGGGCTGACGATCATCTAAGTACTATGACAACCGGAGGTGAAGACCATGGATGAGCTCCTTTCCCGGCAGCTGCCCCATTCCCTGGAGGCGGAGCAAGCTGTCATCGGCTCCATGCTGATCGACCCCCGCTGTGTGCCGGATATTCTGGAACTGCTCAAGCCAGAGGACTTCTATCTCCAGCAGAATCAGGATATCTTCACCACCATTTATACCATGTTCAGCTTCTCCATGCGCATTGATCCCGTGACCCTCATGGAACAGATGAAGCAGAGCGGCGTCTATGATGAGGAGACCACCCACAATTATCTGCTGGAGATCGCCAACATCACCCCCACCGCCGCCAACGCCAAGCAGTATGCTGAGATCGTGGCGGATAAATCCCTCTTGCGGAAGCTCTCCCTGGCGGCCACGGATATCTCCTCCATTGTTTCTGAGGAGGTAGGCACCGCCCAGAGCATTTTGGACGCCGCTGAGCAGAAGATCTATGCCATCCGCAACGGCCGCAGCAATCAGAACCTCTCCCCCATCGGAAGCGTTTTGGTGGAGCTGTACGACCAGCTCCGGGAGCGGGCCCATTCGGACAGCGACCTGCCCGGTCTTTCCACGGGTCTCAAGGACCTGGATGCCCAGATCAACGGCCTCAACAAGTCCGATCTGGTGCTGGTGGCCGCCCGTCCCGGCATGGGCAAGTCTTCCATTGCGCTGAATATTGCCCTGTCGGTGGCAAAAAAGACCAACCTCTCCGTAGTGATGTTCAGCTTGGAAATGAGCACCGTCCAGCTGGCCTCCCGCCTGCTCTCCAATGAGAGCTTTGTGGATAACCAGCTGCTGCTCACCGGCAAGCTGTCGGACGAGGAGTGGGAGAAGCTGGGCCTGGCCGCTTCGGCCTTGAGCCAGACCCATATTTTGCTGGACGACAACCCCTCCATCACCGTCACCGAGATGAACGCCAAGTGCCGGCGTATCGACAATCTGGGCCTGGTGATCATCGACTATCTGCAGCTGATGACCTCCGCAAATGGCAAGGTCTCGGACAACCGTGTCACTGCCATCGGCGAGATCTCCCGCTCCTTAAAGATCATGGCCAAGGAGCTGAATGTCCCCGTGATCTGCCTGAGCCAGCTGAGCCGCGCCAACGAATCCCGCGCGGATAAGCGCCCCATGCTCTCGGACCTCCGGGAATCCGGCGCTATCGAGCAGGACGCCGACGAGGTGATTTTCATCTACCGGGACGACTACTATAATCCCGACACCGAGGAAAAGAATGTCGCCGAGCTCATCGTGGCCAAGAACCGCCACGGCGAGA
>CABSAB010000162.1 GCA_902475515.1 uncultured Eubacteriales bacterium
TTGGCGTTATGGCTGGCGGAATCCTGGAAAGATGGCGCCAAGTATTTTGGCCCCTATGGCAGCCGGGTGGTGACCCAGCAGGCGCTGGATACCATCCGCCGGACACTGAAATTGCCGGGGTGCAGCAAGAAATTTCCCCGGGACATCGGAAAGGACCGCCCCTGCCTCAATTATCAGATCGGAAACTGCGATGGCTGGTGCCAGAAGCACATGACCCAGGAGGAATATCAAAGCCGTATCCAGCAGGGCATCCTTATGCTGGAGGGGCGGGATAAGGAACTGGCAGAAGCGCTGAAGCTGCAGATGGAAGCTGCCTCGGAGCGGCTGGATTTTGAAGCTGCGGCAGATTTCCGGGACCGGTATAAAGCCATTGAGGCCCTGTCGCAAAAGCAGCTGGTTTGCTCCGGTGCCATGGCGGACACCGATGTGGTGGGCTATTTTACCGGAACGGCGAAAACGGGGTTTGCGGTGCTCCACTTCATGGGCGGAAATTTGATCGACAAGGATGTGGAGGTACTGGAGACCAATGTGAGTGAATCTCCCGAAGAGACCGTATCCACATTGGTCAAGCAGTATTATCTGCGCCGGGAGATTGCGCCCAAGGATATTTATCTTCCATGCGTTATGGAGGATGCGGAGCTGTTTTCCCAGATGCTTCAGCAGGAGTACGGGAAAAAGGTGCGTATCTCTGTGCCGCAGCGGGGTGATCATGTAAAGCTGGTTCAGCTGGCCTGCAAAAATGCCAGGGAAGAGGCGGAACGTGTTTCCACAGAGGCGGAGCGGACCTCCAAGACGTTGGAGCTTTTGGGCAGCATGCTAAAGCTTCCGGAGCTCCCAAACCGAATGGAAGCTTATGATATTTCGAATCTGGGAAGCTCTGATATTGTGGCATCCATGACAGTCTTTGCAGGCGGCCAGCCCAGCAGGAAGGATTATAAGCGATTTAAAGTGGATGGTCTCAGCGGGCCGGATGATTATGAGTCCATGCGGCAGGTGCTGGAGCGGCGGTTTACGCATTATCTGGCCGGAGATGCCGGCTTTGCGGAGCGGCCGGATGTGCTTTTGATCGACGGCGGGACCACCCATGCCGATACGGTGAGGCGGCAGCTCAACCTCATGGGAATATCCATACCCATCTTTGGTATGGTCAAGGATCACCGCCACAGGACCCGTGCGCTGGTAACGCCCGATGGAGAAGAAATTGGTATCCAGGGAAATCAAGCTGTATTTTCCCTGATTGGACGCATCCAGGAAGAAACGCACCGATTTGCAATCACCTATCAGCGGCAGCTTCGGTCTAAAAAAATAAAACAGTCCTCCTTGGACAAGATCCCCGGGGTGGGGGATAAACGGAAGCATCAGCTTTTGAAAGAATTTAAAACCATCAAAGCCATCTCCGGAGCCACGTTGGAGCAGCTGCGGCAGGTGGTGCCCAGGAATACTGCGGCGGCAGTTTACCAATACTATCATAGCCAGCCGGGCGATAAACCGGCAGAGGAGGAAACGCCATGCGAGTCATCACCGGAAGTGCCAGAGGTGCAAAGCTGAAAACGTTAGAGGGCTTGTCTACGCGGCCAACTTCGGATCGTGTGAAAGAGGCTATTTTCAATATTTTGCAGTTCGACTTGGAGGGGCGGCGGGTACTGGACCTGTTTGCAGGCAGCGGTCAGCTGGCCATTGAGGCCTTGAGCCGGGGAGCAGATTACGCAGTGCTGGTGGATCAGAGCGCTGAGGCGGTGAAGGTCATCAAGGAGAACCTGAAAAAGGTCCGCTTTGACCAGGCGGCATCCGTGTTCCAGTCGGATTATCTCCGGTATCTTTCCAGTACCCGGGAAAAGTTCGATATTATTCTGCTGGACCCGCCCTATGCGGAAAATTTTCTGGAAAATGCGTTGCGAAAAATATCGGAAATTGACATTTTAACGGAAGGTGGTATAATAGTCTGTGAGCGGCCTAGAGAAAAAGTGCTGCCGGCGACTGTGGGCGATTTGATTTGCTCGAAGGACTACCTTTATGGGAAAACAGCAGTCAATCTGTATACAAGGTGACAAGCATGAAAACAGCCATCTATCCCGGCAGTTTTGACCCGGTCACACTGGGACACCTGAATATCATCCGGCGGGCGGCCAATATCTTTGACCGGCTGATCGTATGCGTGGGATTCAATAGTAAGAAAACGCCCTTGTTTTCTGCGGAAGAACGGGCGGATATGATTCGCCGGGTCACAAAGGACCTTCCCAACGTGGAGGTAGAGACATCCGGAGAGCTCTTGGCGCAATATGCCCAGCAGAAAGGTGCCTGCGTGATCGTCAAGGGCCTGCGGGCCGGCTCTGATTTTGAATCAGAATTCACCATGAGCCTCGTCAATAAAAAGCTGAACCCGGAGCTTGACACCATGTTTCTGGCGGCAGAGGAGCAATATATGTATCTCAGCTCCAGTGCGGTGAAAGAATTGGGGTATTATGATGTGGATTTAAGCGATTTCCTCCCGGCAGAGGTGATCGACGAATTTCAAGCCAGATTAAATGCAAGGAGATAGTCGTATGGAGAACAAGACCATTGAACAGCTGCTCAGCAGCATTGCGGCCCTGGTGGGCGATGCCCGTGGTTCCCTGTTCGGACAGGATCGGTGTATGGTGGACCGGGATCAGCTTCTTTCCCTGGTGGATACCCTGCAGACCCAGCTCCCGAAGGAAATTGAGGAAGCCCAGACCATCATCGACAATTGCAGCGCCTTGAAGACCAATGCCAAGAAGGAGGCCGCCGAGACCCGGAAAGAGGCGGACCGCGTTTTGAAAGAGGCGGAGGAGCGTGCAGCCAAGCTCATTGAGGAGACTACCATTGTTGCGGAAGCGAAGCAGCGGGAACAGGAGATCCTCCAGCAGACTGAGGCCCAGCGGGCGCAGCTGATTGCCGGTGCGGTACAGTATGCTGACCGTATCATGGAGGATACCGAGAAGACTGTTCGCGAAATCCTTGGGACATTGAGCGCTGGTGTTGGCGCCCTCCAAGCCAGATGCCAGGAGGATATGAATGCGTCTATGGGCCGGATTGCCGATGCCAGAAAGGCATTGCAAAGCTCTAATTTTGCCCAGGTTCCTGAAGAATCTGGCGAATAATATTTCAAATGTTCCATACAACCTGCCGCAGAAATTCGCGGCAGGTTGTTTTTTTCGCCGTTTCTCCACGTTTTTTAGATTTTCTATGCAATATAGAGAGGATAGACTTGCATTTCTGCTTGGAAATTTGTGATTTATACACTTTACATTAACAGGGGAATCGGGTATAATTTAAATGCTATGACTATCTGCATGTATGGGGGTAGAGGTGCCCCGATACGAAATCTGAATTTGAGGTGATTTTGTGACACAGAAACCCTTTAACAAGGTGCTTGCCGCAAACCGTGGAGAGATTGCCATCCGAATTTTCCGGGCCTGCTACGACCTGGGACTTCATACTGTGGCGATGTATTCCAACGAGGATATTAACGGCCAGTTCCGCACCCATGCCGACGAGGCATATCTGATCGGCGAGAACAAGAGCCCGGTGGCGGCATATCTGGATATTCCCGCCATTATCGATCTGGCCAAGCGCCGTGGTGTGGATGCTATTCATCCCGGCTATGGTTTTCTTTCGGAGAATGCGGACTTTGCCCGGGCCTGTGAGAATGCCGGGATCAAGTTCATCGGTCCCCCCAGTGATATTCTGGCGAAGATGGGCGATAAGCTCAGCGCCAAGCAGATCGCCATTCAGGCAGGCGTGCCTATCATTCCCGGTTGTACCGAGCCGCTGAAGGATGGGGATGAAGCCCTGGAAATGGCGAAATCCTTTGGATTCCCCATTATCCTGAAGGCTGCCGCCGGCGGCGGTGGACGCGGTATGCGCCGCTGTGATACCCCTGAGGAGGTCAAGCCGGCCTTCGAACTGGTGCGCAGTGAGGCCCAGAAGGCTTTCGGCAACGACGATATCTTTATCGAGAAGTTTCTGGTAGAGCCCAAGCATATTGAGGTGCAGATCCTGGCTGACCAGTATGGTAACTGCTATCATGTGGGTGAGCGTGACTGCTCTCTCCAGCGCCGCTATCAGAAGGTGGTGGAGTTTGCTCCGGCATTCTCCATTGATCCCCAGGTTCGTGAAAATATTCTTGCGGACGCGGTCAAAATCGCAAAGTCCGTGGGCTATGTGAATGCCGGGACCCTGGAGTTCCTGGTGGACCGCTCTGGTGCTTATTATTTCATTGAGATGAACCCCCGAATCCAGGTGGAGCATACCGTGACAGAAATGGTCACCGGTGTGGACCTGGTGCGGGCACAGATCCTGATTGCCGAAGGTTATCCGCTCTCCACACCGGAGATCGGCCTGACCTGCCAGGAGGATGTCCAGATGCGGGGCTATGCCATCCAGTGCCGTGTGACCACGGAGGACCCCACTAATAATTTTGCGCCGGATAACGGCAAGATAACTGCCTACCGCACCGGCGGCGGTTATGGCGTCCGTCTGGACGGCGGCAACGTTACCACCGGTACAGTGATCTCGCCCTACTACGACTCCCTGATGGTCAAGGTCACTTGCCAGGATAACACCTTTAAGGGTGCCTGCCGGAAAGCCATGCGAGCCATTGGCGAGGTCCGTGTCCGTGGTGTGAAGACGAATATCCCCTTTGT
>CABSAB010000163.1 GCA_902475515.1 uncultured Eubacteriales bacterium
TAAACCAGGGGTGCACCGCCGCAATCCCGGATCAGCTTCGCGCCATCGGCCAAGGGGATATATTCCCGGGCCACATAGCAGCTGCGGCCCCGGGAGAGATAGCGCCGGAATGCCTCCTTGACGCTGTCCACGGCCCCGATCTTCACCAGGCGCGCCGCCATATGGGGCCGGCCCAGCACCGCGCCGGGGTTTTCCGCCTCCAGCTGCTCCATGGAAATGTCGAACCCTTTTCGTTGGAGCTTTTCGACGATCTTCTCATTCCGGCTCCGGCGGGCCTCCAGCACCCAGGACATATAGTCCCTGAGTTTTTCCGCCTCCGGGTCCAGAAAATAGCCCAGCAGATGGACCTCACTGCCCTGATACTCTGTAGAAAGCTCGATGCCGGGGACGATGGTCACGCCCAGCAGTTCCCCCGCCTCCCCGGCTTTGGAAAGCCCCGCCATGGTGTCATGGTCGGTGATGGCGATGGCCTTGAGCCCCTGCATCGCCGCCAGGGAAACCACATCCCGGGGACACATAGTCCCGTCCGAGGCAGTGGTGTGTATATGCAGATCGATCTTATCCATCAGTCTTCATATCCTTTGGGATTGTTTTTCTGCCAGTTCCAGGAGTGGGCGCACATGTCGGAGAGGGTATATTTCGCCTCCCAGCCCAGCAGACGCTTGGCCTTCCCGGCATCGGCATAGCAGGTGGCAATGTCGCCGGGACGGCGGTCGGTGATGACCAGGGGGATCTTCACCCCGCTGGCATCCTCAAAGGCCTTTACCACATCCAGCACACTGCTGCCCTTGCCGGTGCCCAGATTGATGGCCTCGGCGCCGGTATGCTTCAGGGCATAATCCATAGCCTTCACATGGCCCACAGCCAGGTCCACCACATGGATATAGTCCCGGACCCCCGTGCCATCGGGGGTGGGGTAGTCGTTTCCGTAGACGGAAAGATGCTCCCGCTGGCCCACCGCCACCTGGGTGATATAGGGCATGAGATTATTGGGGATGCCGTTGGGCGCTTCTCCCATGAGGCCTGAGGGATGGGCGCCGATGGGGTTGAAATACCGCAGCAGCACCGCCGAAAGCTTGTCATTTGCCTTGCAGGCATCCAGGACGATTTGCTCAATCATCAGCTTGGTGGTACCGTAGGGATTTGTCGCCGTCCCGGTGGGCATTTCCTCGGTAAAGGGCGCCTGATTCTCCTCCCCATAGACCGTGGCAGAGGAGGAGAACACAAAGGCACGGCAGCCGTACTTCTCCATGATCTCCAGGGTGGTAAGAGCAGTGTCCAGATTATTCCGGTAGTACCGCAGGGGCAGCTTCGTGCTCTCGGGCACGCATTTGAAGCCCGCGAAGTGGATCACACCGTCGATTTGATTTTCCAAAAAGACGGGCTCCAAGGCACCTGCGTCTGCCACATCGATCTGATAGAATTTCGGTCTGGTACCGGAGATGGTCTCGATCCGGTCCAGGACCTTGACGCTGGCGTTGGAGAGATCGTCGGCGATGATTACATCATAGCCCGCGCGGATCATCTCCACCGCGGTATGAGAGCCGATAAACCCGGCTCCGCCGGTGAGTAACACAGACATTGCACATTGCTCCTTTGCTTGTAATCTTCCTATTGCATCCAGTATAGCACAGCCCGGGAGAAAAGGAAACGGGAATTTTGCCGTTTTTTCGGGCAGGATGCGGGCCCCGGAGCCGTCGCCCGCATAGAATAGAACGGTGATGACGATGAAGCTGAGACGCTACACAGGAAAGGCCGGAAGCGTATTGATCCTGGATACCGGCGGCGCGCCCCCGGACCGGAAGGAGTGGCAGCTTGTGTGCTGCCGAAGCCTGACCCTGCCGGTAAACACCCTGCTGCTGGGCCCCCTGGGAACCGGAAGCCCTTACCGGGTGATGGCCCTGGACACCGATGGGCTGACGGTCCCCGTGACCCGCCGGGAGGCGGAGGTATTCAGCCTGTTCCTGCGGGACGAGGGCTACGCCTGGGAAAAGGTGCTCTTCATTACGGACGGGATCGGGGCCTATGCGGTGTCCGGGCGGCCCAGCGGCTGGTGGCAGGTGACCGCGCCGGAGGGGCTGCGGCTCCAGCGATTGCTGAGCCTGTGACGCGGCACAGGCAAATCTCCGCGCGCCAAAAACGGCCACCCGATCGGGTGGCCGCTGTATTTTTCTGTTTATCCTGCTGTGATCACGGTGAGCTGCGGCTCCGGGGTCTCCACCCGGGAAAAGTCCGCCCCAAGCTCCTGAAGCTTTTCAACAATGTTCTCATAGCCGCGCTCCACATACTTGATATCGCTGATGGTAGTTGTGCCCTCGGCGGCAAGGCCCGCAATGACCATGGCCGCGCCCGCGCGGAGATCGCATGCCTTCACAGGGCATCCCCGGAGCTTCTCCGTACCCTCGATGACGGCGATCTTGCCGTCCACCTGGACATTGGCGCCCATGCGCTTGAGTTCGCCGATATAGCGGAACCGGTTGTCCCAGACCCCCTCGGTCACCACGCTAGTGCCCTCCGCCAGAGCCATGCACACAGCGATCTGGGGCTGCATATCCGTGGGGAAGCCCGGATAAGGCATGGTCTTGACCTTGGCCTTCTTCAGGCGCTGGGGAGCCTCCACCAAAACAGCGTCGCCCTGATCGGTGATCTTCACACCCATCTCCCGCAGCTTGGAGGAAATGCACTCCAAATGCTTGGGGATCACGTTCTGAATCAGAACCCTTCCGCCGGTGGCGGCGGCGGCGGCCATATAAGTGCCCGCCTCGATCTGGTCGGGAATGATGGAATAGTGTCCGCCTCGGAGCTTTCTGACGCCCCGGATCTTGATGACATCGGTGCCGGCGCCGGAGATGTTCGCGCCCATGGCGTTGAGGAAATTGGCCAGGTCCACGATATGGGGTTCCTTGGCCGCGTTTTCAATGATGGTGGTGCCCTCCGCCAGCACGGCGGCGATCATGATATTCATGGTGGCACCCACGGAGACGATATCCAGATACACCCGGCCCCCATGCAGAGGCTGCTGGGTGGTGGCCATGATGTCGCCGCTGATGACCTGAACGTTGGCGCCCATGACCTCAAAGCCCTTGATATGCTGGTCGATGGGCCGCACGCCGAAGTCACAGCCGCCGGGCATGGCCACGGTGGCCTTGCCGAACCGGCCCAGCAGGGCTCCCACCAGATAATAGGACGCCCGGATCTTGCAGGCCAGCTCGTGGGGCACCGACGTAGTGTGCACCGTGGAGCAGTCTATCTCAAAGGTGGTGCGGGAAATCATCCGCACCGTGGCGCCCATGCGGGTCAAAATATCAAAAAACAGCTGAATATCCGAGATATCCGGCACGTTTTCAATGCGGCACACACCGTCCACCAGCAAAGCTGCCGGCAAAATGCCCACGGCGGCGTTCTTCGCGCCGCTGATATGCACTGTGCCCTGAAGCGGTTTTCCGCCGCGTATTACATATTGTGCCATACATGCATCCTCGCAATCTCGTTTTCTTTTTTGCTCTATAGTATGCCCGAGAAGGCGTATTTGTCTCTGTTTTCGTTGACATAATCGCTAAAAACCTCCGATAGTATAACACACCAACCTCAGGCTGTAAAGCGAAAAGATGGAAAAAACGCCGGAATTCCGTCAAATTCCGGCGTTTTTCTTGCATTTGCACGCAAAAACATACATTTTATTCCATAAATTAACAAAATGCGCTGCGCAGCTGACGGATGATGGGCGCCAGCTGCTGCTGAAGCGCCGCGGCAGACATGACCGTGCTCCCGGAGATACTCAGCCACTCCGGCACAGGGATAGGCAGCCGCTCAAAACGCTTTGCAAACCGCTTGTCCACCCCCAGGGCCACCGTACTGGGCAGCTGGGACTGGAAGAACCGCCGGTTCTCCCCATGGAGGATCTGGAGGCGTGTCCAGCTCACCTGGCGGTAGAAAGTCCGGCAGCCCCGGGCCTGGGCCATGGCGTCCAGCCCCCGCCGGTTCCGCCGGGGCCCCCGGGCGCTGACCGCCCCGGAAAACACACAGGCCGCAACCCCCACTAGACACTCCGGCAGGGCGCCAAACAGCAAACCCAATACCAAAAGCAGCGGCGGTCCCAATAGCAGCGCGCCGTATACCGGCGTGATCCCCCGGCGGGAAAACAAGCTTACCAGAGCCTTATGCAGGTACAGCCCATAGATCAGGCTGAACAGCCCCACCAGCACTGCCAGCACCAAGAAGCCGCCTCCCTCGGGAAGCATCTGCGCCAGCAGATAGCCAACAGCCACCGCCAGCAGCAACTGACAGGGCACTTGCAGCAAAAAGAGGTTTCCCCCGGTTTTATCAAAGAATTCCCGGCTCATGGCCCGTCGGGCGGCTTGCTCGAACTGCTCCCCCGCATGGCGGAACCGGCCCGGCACGGCGGCCACCCGGAGCTTATTGCCGAAGATCCGGCCAAAAAGCCGCTGCTCCATGCGGCTGCGCTCGGAGCCCATCTCCATGGTCTTGGTGAGCACCAGCGTGCCCCGGCGGTTCAGGGCAATGGTGAGATAGCCCAGGTTCGCCCACTGCAGGATCGTGGCCGCCACGTCGCAGGTCACACCGTCCAGCACCATGGGCAGCTGGCAGGGCAGCACCCCCTCCGGCAGCAACAGCCGGGGTTCCCCCGTGACGCGGCCGC
>CABSAB010000164.1 GCA_902475515.1 uncultured Eubacteriales bacterium
GGCGCTGGCCCTGGGACAGGCTGCCGCCGTCGCCGGTGATGTAGGTGTCAAATCCATCCGGCAGGGACATGATGAAGCGGTAGGCATTGGCGGTCTTCGCCGCCTGGATGCACTCCTCGTCGGTGGCGTTGAGCCGTCCGTAGCGGATGTTCTCCATGATAGTACCGCTAAAGAGGTGGGTATCCTGGAGGATCACCACCAGGCTCCGCCGCAGGTCGTCCTTCTTGATATCCTTGACATCGATGCCGTCGTAGAGGATGCGGCCCTCCTGCACATCGTAGAACCGGTTAATGAGGTTCGTGATGGTGGTCTTGCCCGCGCCGGTGGAACCGACAAAGGCGATCTTCTGGCCGGGCAGGGCCTCCACACTCAGATGCTTGAGCACGGGCTTTCCCTCCACATAGTGGAAGGAGATGTCCTGGATCTGCACATGGCCCTTCAGGGGCACCAGGCCGTTTTCAGTCTTCCAGGCCTCGCCGGTGCAGGTGAGCCAATCATCGATCTCCTCGCCCTTGTCGTTCACGGGCACCATGGTGATGGTGCCCTCATCCACCTCAGGTTCGGCATCCATCACGGCAAAAATCCGCTCGGCGCCGGCCACAGCCGAAAGCAGGGTGACGATCTGGTTGGAGACTTGGTTGATGGGCATAGCCACCTGCTTGGTATAGGTCAGATATACACCCAGAGAACCGATGGTGAAGCTCACGCCGCCCAGATTGCCAAGCCCGCCAATGACGAACAAGCCGCCCACCACCGCAGTCACGGCATAACAGATGCCCATGACCTGGTTCAGCACCGGCATGATGATCATGCCCACATAGGTGGCTTCCATGGCGCTGTCCCGGTAAGCCTGGTTCTTTTTGGTGAATTCTTCTTTGATCTCTTCCTCGTAGTTGAAGGCCTTGACCACCTTGATGCCCTCGACCATTTCCTCCACATAGGCGTTGACCTTGCCCAGGTTCCGCTGCTGCTTTTTGAACAGCTTCTTGGACTTCTTGCTGATCTTGCGGACGATGATATAGTCCACCACCAGCACCGCCAGGGTGATCAGGAACAGAATATAGTTCAGATAGACCATCATAGCCACGGTACCTACAAAGGTCAGTACCGAGGAGATGAGCATTGTCACAGTCTGCTCCATGGCCATCTGCACATTGTCCGCATCATTGGTAAACCGGCTCATAATTTCGCCGTTGCCGTTGGCGTCATAGTAGGAGATGGGCATTTCCTGGAGCTTGTCGAACAGGTCCTTGCGGAGCTTGTTGATAGCCTTCTGGCTCAAGAAGCTCATCAGCAGGCCCTGGCCGTAAGACGCCGCGGCGCCCAGCAGATAAATGCCCAGGAGCTTCAGCAGCTCCATACCCAGAGCCGTCCAGCAGGCGGAGTTCCAAGCCTCGCCGATATAGGGAACAATATAGTCGTCGATCAGGGGTTTGAGGAAGTAGCCTGCCGCCAGGTTTGCCAGGGTGGATACCAGCATCATCACCAGCACCGCCACCAGCAGCAACTTATTGGAAACTACATACTGGAACAGCCGCATCAGCGTTCCTTTGGTATCCTTGGGTTTGCGGTAGTCCTTGCCGCTGCCGGGGCCCCGCTGGCCGCGCATGGAGCCAGTATAGTTCCCGTCGTCCTCGTCCTCATCCTCCTCCGTGGAGCCCTTTTTCTTGGTGTCCACAGCAGGGGCTGTCTCTTTCTTCTTGCTCATTCGAGGCCACCCCCTTCCTGCTGGGATGCGTAGATTTCCTGATACACACGGCAGCGGGCCATGAGCTCGTCATGGGTGCCCATGTCGTTGACGGTCCCGTTCTCCAGGACGATGATCTGATCGGCATACTGCACCGAGGAGATCCGCTGGGCTACCAGCAGCACCGTGGTATCCTTATACTTATTATAGAATGTCTCCCGGATCTTGCCTTCTGTGGCGGAGTCCACTGCGGAGGTGGAGTCATCCAGGATCAAGATAGAGGGCTGCTTCAGCATGGCCCGGCCGATGCACAGCCGCTGCTTCTGTCCGCCGGAGACATTGACGCCGCCCTGCTCGATGGCCGTGTCCAGCCCCTCGGGGAACCGGGAGATGAACTCATAGGCCTGGGAGTCCTTGGTGGCCTCCAGCAGTGTCTCATCGTCGGCGTCCGGATCGCCCCACTGAAGGTTCGAGCGGATGGTTCCGGTAAAGAGTACGTTGTTCTGAAGCACCATGCCGATGTGTTCCCGGAGATGGCGAAGGTTGTAGTCCTTCACGTTCTTTCCGTCCACATAGACGTTGCCGGAGGTGGTGTCATAGAACCGGGGGATCAGGCTCACCAGAGAGGTCTTGCCTTCGCCCGTGGAGCCCACGATGGCCACAAAGGAGCCTGCGGGCACCGTGAAGTTCAGATCCTCCAGCACCATGCCCTTCCGGTCCGACTGGGGATAGCGGAAAGACACATGCTCAAAGCGGATCTCGCCCCGGATGGGATCACTGTTCCCCGCGTCAGCCTCGCTGTCCTGGATATCGGGCTCGTGGTTCAGCACCTCCGTCACACGGCGGCCGCAGGCCCGAGCACGGGTCATGCCCATGAGCACCATGGAGAACATCATCACGCTCATGAGGATGTTATTGATGTAAGTCACGAAGCTCAAAAGCTCACCGGGCATCAGTTCTCCGGTACCCACCATGTGGCCGCCGAACCAGTAGATGGCCAGGGTCGTTCCATAGAGCACCATTCTGGTGGCAGGCTCCATGACGCTCAGCCGGATGGTGGCGGCGATGGACGTCTTCATGAGGTCGTCGTTGGCCTTTTTGAACTTCATCTTCTCATGGGCCACCCGCACAAAGCTCTTGACCACACGAATGGCGATGAGATTCTCCTGGACCGAAGCATTGAGGTTGTCGACCTTGGTCTGCATGACCTCAAACAGGTATGTCGTAAGCTTGACGATGATCAGCACCACTGCCAGCAGCGTGGGAATGGCCACCAGGAAGGTGATGCTGAGCTTCCAGTTCATCCGAATGCAGATGAACATGGATACGATCAACAGGGAGGGTGCACGGATCAGCACCCGGGTCAGTTCCATAGCCGTCTGCTGGAGCTGCTTGACGTCGGTGGTGCAGCGGGTCACCAGGGATGCCGTGGAGAATTTATCCACGTCCGCAAAGGAGAAGGTCTGCACCTTCTTAAAGATCGCCTGACGCAGATTGTATCCAAAGCCCTGGGAGGCCTTTGCCGAGTACTTTGCCGCGTACACGCCCACAAAGATACCCAAAACGGCCACCACGACCATGATGCCGCCGATCAGGAACATGTACGGAACATCCTGCTCCGCCACGCCCACGTCCACGATCCTGCCCATGAGATAGGGCAGCACCAGTTCCGCGATCGCCTCGCCAACCACCAGCAACGGTGCCAGGATGAAGTACTTCCGGTATTCCTGGATGTACCCCATCAGTTGTTTCAGCATAGATGGTTTCCTCCTAACTTTCTTGTGTGCCGGCAGCCATGGCGTCCAGGTTCTCGATCATGCGCTGATACAGCGAAGCGATCTGCTTCAGCTCCTGCTCAGAAAATCCCTTATACATGCCATGGTCCAGCGTTTCAAATACTTCATCGATAATTTGGGTGGCCTTTCTGCCCTTTTCCGTAATGGCAATGGGCTTGCAGCGGAGATCGTCGGCATTGGAGAGCTTTTTCACATAGCCATCCCGCTCCATGGATTTCAGCGAGATCGTCACCGTTGCCGGGGATACACGCAGCCGCCGGGCCAGCTCCTTTTGGGACTCGATGGTGCCGTTTTTCTGCTGAGACAGGATCGTCAGGATCATGGGCTGGCCGATCTTACCCACCCCGCGGGGGAGCCCGGAACCATCGAGTCCCAGGTGGGCCAGCAGCTGGTCTGCCACGATGCAATGTTTCCGATCCAGTTCGTGAAACAGCCGTTCCGGGCTCCCCTCTTCAAAACGAACACCCAAACAGGTTACCTCCTTTTTATGGGGTCGCACACAGAACTTTCACATTAGTTTGTGTGCAAACAATTTGATATAAATGATACATATACACGCTGGGATTGTCAAGGGAATTTTCCGAATTTGTGCAAAATTTTATCTTCTAAATATTTGCACGCAAACTTTTTGTGCAGGATGCATTTTCGTACACGAATTGTAAACCCGTTTTGAATCTTATTTGGTTGACATTGTGCAATCGTCTGCTATAATAACCCCAAGAAAGGATCTGATACTGTATGACTGAGACTGTCAAAAAACCGCTACTCTCCACCTACGAACTTTGCACCACTGCTCTGGGTGCGGCATTGATGGCCATATGCGCCTGGATCTCCATTCCCACGGCTGTGCCCTTTACCCTCCAGACCTTTGCCGTATTCCTGGTGACAGGGCTTTTGGGTCTCAAGTGCGGCACCCTGTCGGTGCTGGTGTATCTGCTGCTGGGTGCTGTGGGGCTCCCGGTGTTCACGGGCTTCAAGGGCGGCATCGGCGCTTTGGTGGGAACCACCGGCGGCTACCTTATGGGGTTTATCTTCATTGCCCTGACCGTGGGATTGTTTATCAAGCTCTTTGGCCGAAAGCTTCCTGTGCTGATCGGCTCCATGGCATTGGGTATGGCCGTTTGCTATGCCTTCGGCTCCGCCTGCTCCAGCCGCC
>CABSAB010000165.1 GCA_902475515.1 uncultured Eubacteriales bacterium
GATACAGGCGATAAAACGCTGTGATGGGGAAAAAGACAGGTCTTTTCCGCTTTCAGAGAGCTGACGGTCGGTGCAAGTCAGTGGCGAGATTCCTGTGTATAGCTCACCCCGGAGCTGCCTGCCCGAATCAGTAGGGCCGGACGGATGACCCCGTTACAGGTCTAAGCCTTTTTAGAGGCTGAGGGTCGGAAACGACTGGACCGGGTGGTACCGTGTAATGTATATTACACCCCGGAACGCTATGGATGGCGTTCCGGGGTGTTTGTTTTCCTCATTTGCTTTTAAAGGGGCGATTCGGATAAAGAAATATATCATCATTGCCGGCGCTCCACGTGCGGGTAAAAGTACCGTCTCAAAAATGATTTCTCAAACGTTTGGATATCAACATATCAGTATGGATTCAATTATTGCCGGAGTTGAAAGCACTTTCCCCGAAATACATATGGATTCAAATAATGAAACGCAATCTAACATTGCGTTGATTAGCCGTAAAATTGCTCCATTTATTCGCGCTATGATAGACAGCGGTGAATATGAAGAATGCGACTATGGTGTCGTAATAGATGTATTTCAACTCCTACCAGAAGATTTTATTCGTTACATTGGTCTTTCTCTGTGTGATATATATTATTTTGTTACGTCAGATATTTCCGCAGAAGACCGACTGAAGTTATTACAAAAATACGATTCACCTAGCGACTATACCTATCATCTTTCTACTAATGATAAATACAATAAATGCAAAAAAATTGTTGCCATTAGTAAAGTTATGAAAGAGCAATGCCTTGAATTCGGTCTTCCCTGTTATGAAACCGCTCACAGCCGAAATCGCATCCTTGAACAAATCACAAAAAATATACAAATAAACGATTGAACCCAAAGGAGGAATTTATTATGAAACCAGGTTATCAGAAATACATCCCTTACGAGCCCATTTCCCTGCCGGACCGCACCTGGCCTGACAAGCGGATCACAAAAGCGCCCGTCTGGTGCAGCGTGGACCTGCGAGACGGCAACCAGGCTCTGATCAATCCCATGAACCTCCAGGAGAAGCTGGAGATGTTCCACACTCTGGTGGACATCGGCGTGAAGGAAATTGAGATTGGTTTCCCTTCCGCCTCCGAGACGGAGTACGAGATCTGCCGGGAGCTCATCGAGGGCGGACACATTCCCGACGATGTGACCATCCAGGTACTGGTCCAGGCACGGCCCCATTTGATCCAGAAAACATTTGAGGCTATAAAGGGTGCCAAAAACGTCATTCTCCATTTCTATAACTCCACCTCCACCCTCCAGCGCAAGGTGGTATTCAAGATGGATATGGACGGCATCACAAAGATCGCTACAGACGCCGCCGACCTGATCTATGAACTTTCTCAACCGGTGATCGCTTCGGGCATGAATCTCCGCTACGAATACTCCCCCGAGTCCTTTATGGGCACAGAGATGGACTACGCTGTGGAAATCTGCCAGGCGGTGCTGGAGCATCTCCACGCCACCCCGGGAAACAAGGTCATATTGAACCTCCCCTCCACGGTGGAAAACATGATGCCCAACTACTTTGCCGACTGCATCGAATACTTCATCCGCAAGCTCCCCTCCCGGGACTGCGCCGTGATCTCCCTGCATCCCCACAATGACCGGGGCGAGGGCGTGGCCACGGCAGAGCAGGGTCTGCTGGCCGGGGCCGAGCGCATGGAGGCCACCCTGTTCGGCAACGGCGAGCGCACCGGCAACGTGGACATGGTGACCCTTGCCATGAATATGTACACCCAGGGCGTAGACCCGGAGCTGGATTTTTCCGACATCAACAAGATCAAGGAGATGTATGAGCGCTGCACCCGCATGAAGGTGGACCCCCGGCAGCCCTATGTGGGCCAACTGGTATTCACCGCCTTCTCCGGCAGTCATCAGGATGCCATCAACAAGGGCGTGCAATATATGAAGGAATCCGGCACAGAGATGTGGGAGGTACCCTATCTGCCCATTGACCCGGCGGACGTGGGGCGGCAGTATGAGCCCATCATCCGCATCAACTCTCAGTCCGGCAAGGGCGGCGCGGCCTTCGTCATGGAGACCAACTTCGGCTACAGCCTGCCCAAGGCCATGCATCCGGAATTCGGCGCCATCGTCCAGAAGGAGACGGACCGCCTGGGTACGGAGCTTCTTCCCAGCCAGATCTTTGAGCTGTTTGACAAGAACTATCTGGAGGTGGACAAGACCTACGGACTGCTGCGGCACACCTTCACAGAATCCGGCACCCACGGAGAGACCTCCAAGGTGGGCTTCTCCGGCGCCCTCTCCTACAAGGGCAAGGAGCTGGAGATCTCCGGCGAGGGCAACGGACCCATCGACGCGTTCTTCAATGCCATCGGAAGCTTTGAGATCGGTAAGTTCCACTTTGTGGACTACTCCGAGCACGCCATCACCAAAGGCTCCGATTCCCAGGCGGTGTGCTACATCCACCTGACCACCCCCGACGGCAAGGACGCCTTCGGCGTAGGCAAAAGCCACAATATCAACCGGGCCTCCCTGCGGGCCATTCTCTGCGCCATCAACCGGGCCATTATCGCAAAGGACGGCAAGGCAGATCGCTGATCCGGGATCATCCGGTTCGGAAGGTTTTTCCGGGACTATCTTTCACAACAGGCGGCGTTTCCATGTAAATCCAGGAAACGCCGCCCATTTCTTTTCTTCTTTGTTTTTTTCGCTCCGGTAAATTGCAAAATCTCATCCGGATCACCGGGAGATGAAAAAAGTTGAAAGTATTCGACTTTTTTCCGAAAATCGCTTGCTTTTTGCTCAAGCATCTGCTATACTGCTCTTAGTTATTGACCATTGGTCATTTTTAAGAGGTAAAAATCTTCGTAATTTATAGTTACCTTTTTCAATTTTGATGAACATTCTTCTTCAAACCAGGAAGCCTTTGGCAATGTTGTGCGATTTCACGATAACGGAAGGCTTTTTTTTGTGAAGTTAGATACGTTCCATTTATGCCGGTAAAACGGTATAATTTACTATAGAAACACACATCCTCTTGGTAACTACCTAAATTTTTCACACAGGATCTCGATCCAAAATCCATATAAGGGCGGTGATACCATGTCTCTTGACGCAATGAAAAAGATCGCCGAAGCCGAGAGCGTCGCGAAGCAGTCCATGCAGGAGGCCCAGGCCAGCGCAAAGCAGCTGATCTCCGATGCGGAGGCCCAGGGAAAGGCCCTGTACGAGAAGCGCGTTTTGGACGCAGAGGCGGAGGCGAAGCGGCTCATGGCCGAGGCAGAAAAGACCGCGGCGGACAATGCCGCTGAAATTATGCACCACGCGGAAAACCAGTGCGCCGTACTCAAGGCCCACGGGGAAGGCTGTCTCGGCACGGCAGCGGACCGCATTGTAGAAAGGATCGTGATGGGCTAAATGGCAATCGTTAAGATGAAACGGCTGCATATGCTGGCCCTGGAGGCGGACCGTTCCGCTCTGTTTGACCGCCTGCAAAAGCTGGGCTGTCTGGAGGTGGCGGAGCAGTCGGACCGGCTGTCTGATCCGGAATGGGAGGCGCTGGTCCATCGGGACAAAAGTGCCCTCGACGAGCAAACCGGCCTTCTTTCCGAAGTGGAAAGCGCGCTTGCTTCTCTGGATCAATACGCGCCGGTGAAGACCTCTCTGCTCTCCCCGCACCCGCAGGCCAAGGTCTCGGACCTGTTTGACGATGCGTTCTGCGCCCGCTCCATTGAGACGGCCCGAACCATCAATCAAACGCAGCTGGAGCTGAACCAGGTCTTTGACCTGATCCAAAAGCAAAAGGCCGCAATGATGACCCTTTCCCCCTGGCTGAGTTTGGATATTCCGCTTGGCACACAGTCCTCGGGCAGCGTATACTGTGCCTTTGGCATGCTGCCTGCCGCCGCAGAGTTGGAGTCCGTTCGAAAAGACCTTTCCCTTTCAGCGGAGGCCTCAGAGCTTTATGAGGCTTCGACGGATGCGGAGATGCATTACCTGTTCTTTCTGTGCCACACGTCAGAGCAGGAGGCGGCGCTGGATGTGCTCAAGTCCTACGGCTTCAGCAACACCTCTTTTAAAGGTATCACGGGAACGGCTCGGGAGACCTACGCACTGCGGGAAAAGGAACTTGCCACTCTGGAGCAGAAAGCAAGCAGCCTGGAAGAGACACTTCGTTCCTATAAGGACGCCCGGCAGCCCCTGCAGCTGGCTTATGACCGGCTGACCCTGGAGGTCCAAAAGGAGACCTGCAAGGAGCGGCTTCTCTCCACGGATCAGACCTTTTTCCTTTCGGGCTGGGTTCAGGCGCCTGATGAAAAGAAGCTGGAGGCGCTGCTTTCCGAGTTTGACTGCGCCTATGAGCTGGCGGAACCCACGGAGGAGGAATACCCCGATGTCCCCGTGGAGCTTCACAACAATCCCCTGACCCGCTCCATGAACGTGGTCACAGAGATGTATTCCCTGCCGGCCTATGACGGTGTGGATCCCAACCCCTTGATGGCGCCGTTTTTCATTTTGTTTTTCGGCATCATGATGGCGGATATGGGCTATGGGCTTTTGATGATTGCCGCTTCCCTGGTGGTTCTGAAAAAAACCCGGCC
>CABSAB010000166.1 GCA_902475515.1 uncultured Eubacteriales bacterium
CGTACTTCTCCAGAAGCTCCTTTTCCAGAGAACCGCCGTTGACGCCGATGCGGATGGGGATGTGCTTCTCCCGGCACACGTCCACCACGGCTTTCACCCGGTCCGCTCCGCCGATGTTGCCGGGGTTGATGCGGATTTTTGCCGCACCGCCCTCCGCCGCCGCAATGGCCAGCTTATAGTCAAAGTGGATATCCGCCACCAGGGGCAGGGGTGAGGAAGCGGCGATCTCCGCAAAGCCCTTGGCCGCGTCCATATCCGGCACGGCCAGGCGGACGATCTGACAGCCTGCGTCCCGGAGACGCGCGATTTGGTTCAGGCTTCCCTCCACATCGGTGGTTTTCGTATTCAACATGGACTGAATGCTCACCGGGGCGTCGCCGCCGATGGGCACGCTGCCCACGAGGATCTTTCGTTTCATGTTAGACCTCCTGAAGACCTTTCCCTTGGGAGAAAGTTTTGGTACGATCTGATTTTGGTAGATTATCCCGTCACCAGCTTAAAGATATCGTTGAACGTCACCAGTGCCATCAGCCCCAGCAGGAGCACCAGGCCCGCGGCGTGGATATACGCTTCGTACTTGGGGTCTACCTTTTTCTTCGTCAGGGATTCGACGACCCAAGTCACCAGCAGAAAGAAGATGTGCCCGCCATCCAGCGCCGGCAGGGGCAGCATATTCATAAACGACAGGTTGATGGCGATAAAAGCCCCGAAATAGAGAACGTTCAGAATGCCGTCCACGGTGCTTTCGGCGCTGTTGCCCGTCTCCTGGATGGTATCCACGATACCCACAGGGCCGGACATATCCTTCATGCCGGCCCGGCCGGTGAGAAGGTCAAACAGGCCCATCTTTACCATACGGCAGAAATCGATGGAGGTATTCCAGGCGTTTTTCAGCAGAGACCCCACGGTTTTCTCCTCCACGCCGCCCAGCAGCAGGCCGTAGATATGCTGGGACTGTCCGTCTACCACATAGTCCCGCTTGGTCATGTCCAGGTGCAGCTCCACAGACTTCCCGTCCCGGCGGACAGTCAGATCCATGGGGCCTTCCCCCGCCCGCTCCGTGAGCATCTGGAAGTCGGAGAAGATATAGAGGTTGTCGCCCTCCACCTCCTCCAGCACATCCCCCACCATGAGGCCCTGGGGCCCCTCCAGGGGACAGCCTTCCACAAAACCTGTGATCTCCAGGGTGCGGAAGCCCGTGGCGGACACATAGAGAAGCACCAATATCACAAAGCCCGTGAGGAAGTTCATAAAGGCGCCCGCCGCCAGGATGATGCAGCGCTTCCAGGGGGCCTGGGCGGTAAAGCTGCGGGGGTCGTCGCTGCCGCCGTCCTCCCCTTCCATGGCGCAGAAGCCGCCCACGGGGAACAGGCGCAGGGAGTATTTCGTCTCGCCCTTGCCCCACTGGAGGAGCTTCGGGCCCATAAAGATCGAAAATTCGTTGACCTTCACGCCAAAGAGCTTGGCCGTGATAAAATGCCCCAGCTCATGGATGAAGATCAGAAAACTGAAAATCAGGATCGCAATGACAAGATACATGCTAAGTCTCCAATCAAAGTAATTTGTATCTCTTTTTTACTCCTGTCCATACACAGACGCTCTGGCCGCTTCGTCCGCCGCCAGGATATCCTCCAGTGTGGGGCGCTCCACCACCGCCACAGCGTCCATGGCCCGGCGCACCCGCCGGGGGATATCGTTAAATCCGATTTTATCCTCCAGGAACAGGCCCACCGCCGCTTCGTTGGCGCCGTTTAAGACGGCGCAGGCGGTGCCGCCCCGCGCTGCCGCCTCCCGGGCATAGGCAAGGCACGGGAAGTTCTCGCTGTCCGGCGGCAAAAACTCCAGCGGCCCGCAGGAAAGCAAATCCAACGGCTCACAGGGGGATGCCACCCGCGCCGGATAGGTCAGCGCCAGCTGGATGGGAAGCCGCATATCGGGGGTTCCCAGCTGGGCCATGACCGCCCCGTCCCGGAATTCCACCAGGGAGTGGACGATGCTCTTTGGGTGGATGAGAACATCCACCTGCTCCCCGGGCAGCCGGTACAGGCGCATTGCCTCTATGACCTCCAGCCCCTTGTTCATCATGGTAGCGGAATCAATGGTGATCTTTTGCCCCATGGTCCAGGTGGGATGGCGGAAGGCGTCCTCTTTTTTTATGGTTTCCAATTCCGTGAATTTTTTTCCGTAAAAGGGCCCGCCGGAGGCCGTCAGGATCAGGCGTTTGATCTCCCGCCGGTCCCGGCAGCCCATCAGGCACTGAAAGATGGCGCTATGCTCCGAATCCACCGGGACGATCTCGGCCCCATGGCGGTCCGCCGCGTCCATCACCAGTTCCCCGGCGCACACCAGCGTCTCCTTATTGGCAAGGCCGATGCGCTTTTTCGCCTGGATGGCGGCCAGGGTGGGCTTCAGCCCCACCATGCCCATGACCGCGGTGATGACCACATCCGCGCCGTCCATGGTGGCGGCCTCCATGAGCCCCTCCATGCCGGACTTTACGGTGATGGGCATATCCGCAAGGCGCTTTCGCAGTTCCTCTGCCGCCGCCTCACTTCCCATGACGCAGAGCTTGGGGGAAAGCTTCCTCGCCTGCTCCTCCATGCGGTCCACGTTTTCATTGGCGGTCAGGGCCAGCACAGGGACGCCCAAGTGCTCCGCCACCGAGATGGTCTGGCGGCCGATGGAGCCTGTACTCCCTAAGATAGATATAGCATTGATTTTCATACTTATGACACTCATTTCCAATCAATCGCCCAGCAGCGGCAGAATATACAGCAGCAGCTCCACCACCGGGGCGGCAAAAATCACGCTGTCGAACCGATCCAGCACACCGCCGTGGGCCCGGAACAAGGTCCCGTAGTCCTTGATGCCCGTCTCCCGCTTGATCATGGAGAAGGACAGGTCGCCGATGATGGACACCGCCGCGCCCAAAAGGCCGTAGATGGCGGCATAGAGGAAATTGTACGCCTGGTGAAAGCCGAATTTCATCACCAGCCCGTATACCAGCATGGATACCACCCCGGTCAAAAGGCCGCCCACGGCGCCCTCCACGGTCTTATGGGGCGAAAGCACCGGGGCAAGCTTGTGCTTGCCCATGCCGCAGCCCACAAAGTAGGCCCCGGCATCCGCCAGAAACGGGATCAGGATGGGCACCAGCACCAGGTAGCGGCCCTGGGCCATGCCCAGAATTCTCGCAATACTCCCCAGGCACATAGGGATTGCCAGCCCCGCAAACAGGCAGCCCGTGACGCTTCCGAACTTCACCTCGGGATAAGCACGCAGGGCCTCCATAAAAATATCCAGGGCAAATATCACAATCAACGCGGCGACAGCCGCTATGGTTAGCTTGAAGTAAAAGCACAGGGGCAAAAGCACGCCCACAATCATGGCGGATACGCACATGGAATCCCGGGACGCGATCCCCGTGGTATGCAGCAGCTCCCGAATGCCAATCGCCGAAAGGAGGCAGATGGCCAGGGTGGTCACGATTTTCGGGCAAA
Source organism: uncultured Eubacteriales bacterium (assembly GCA_902475515.1). GTDB lineage: Bacteria > Bacillota > Clostridia > Oscillospirales > Oscillospiraceae > HGM13006. The sequence continues at coordinate 3,501 of CABSAB010000166.1, forward strand.
CAAACAGGATCACCAGCAGCAGTGGAATGCCCACCGCCGCCACAAGCAGTCTTGATTTCACGTCTATATTCCTCCAAATCTCCGGCTGCGCCGGCGGTAGGCCTCCACGGCCTTGTCCAGCTCCCGCTCGTCAAAGTCCGGCCAGAGCGTATCCGTATAGTAAAGCTCCGCATAGGCCGCCTGCCACAGCAGGAAATTGGAAATACGGAGCTCCCCGCCCGGGCGGATAATCAGATCCGGGTCCGGTATTCCCGCGGAGTAGAGCTCGCCGGAAAACATCTCCTCGGTGAGGCTGTCCGGGTCCGCACCGGTGTCCCGGCAGGTCCTGGCCCAGGCCTTGGCCGCCCGGAGGATCTCGTCCCGGCTGCCGTAGTTGATGCACATATTCACCTGGGAATCCGTATAGGCCTCCGACTCCTTATGGGCCTCCTCCGCCAAAGCCTGAAGCTCCGGGCTGAGAGCGGAAAGATCCCCAAAAAAGCAAATTCGCACATGGTTCTTCTGCATATCCCGGATGGCCTCCACCAGATAGTCGTGCATCAGGGACATGATCTTGCCCACCTCCTCGGCGGGACGCTTCCAGTTCTCCGTGGAAAAGGCATATACCGTCAGGTATTTGACGCCGATCTCCCGGCAGTACAGGGCGATTTTCCGGAACGTCTCCGCGCCGGCCGCGTGTCCGGCAGTGCGGGGAAGAAGCCGTTTCTTGGCCCAGCGGCCGTTGCCGTCCATGATGATGGCAATGTGCTCCGGCACCGGGCGGGCCTCCTGAGCCCCTCGTTTTTTAAAGATAGCCATTTGATTCCTTTCCGGGTGTGGTCCAATCCCTATAAATGCGCAGGAAGCCCCGCGGGGAGGCCGCAGCCTCCCGGCAGGGTTTCATATGGCGCTTTTTAGAGCTCCATCAGTTCCTTTTCCTTTTTGGCACAGAGGTCGTCGACCTTTTTCACATAGTCGTCAGTAACCTTCTGGAGGTCCTTCTCGGCGACCTTCTGGTCGTCCTCGGTGATCTCGGAATTCTTTTTCATATTCTTAATGGCATCCATGGCGTCCCGGCGGACATTGCGGATCGCCACCTTGCTCTCCTCGCCGTAC
>CABSAB010000167.1 GCA_902475515.1 uncultured Eubacteriales bacterium
CACCTCGGAGCCTGCGAACAGGGCCGCCATAAAGGCATCCTGCTCGGGGTTGCCGCTGGTGGGCATATCGCCGCCGGGCATGCCGCCGGGAGGAGGACCGCCCGGTCCGCCGCCGGGTCCGCCCATGGACATCTGGGTGACCTCATAGACCCAGGCACCCTCGGCCTGGTTGCCCTCGGGGATGGGGTTTGACCTGGCTGCCGCCTCGGCCTCCGAGTTGGGAGGACCGTCGGGGCCGTCGGCCAGGGCGGGGACCATCAGAAGGCCCAGGACCATGACGGCGCTGAGGAGCAGCGCAAGAAGACGGTTTCGCTTTTTCATAGACTTCTTCCTTTCCTTTTTTGAGAATTCAAACAGTTTCTGGCAATACTATAGCAATCACGGGTGCGGAATGCAATGGTCCTGTTTCAAATCCACCACTGGCGCACAATCGAAACATCGGAGCATGGGCCTGTGGCGGCAAATGGGAGGAAGGTAAAAAACCGTCCGGCGGGGCGAATTCCGGAAAGTTGTGCTTTTCCCTTGAGATTTGGGGCCTTTTTTGCTATAATTACTGAAATATCATGATATGGATGTGTATTGAAGTTGAAATACGGAATTTGGAAGGTAGCGCAGGTGGACCGGCAGGGGACCGCAGCCCTGCGGGAGGCAGGAATTTCGCCCCTGGCGGCGGCAGTGCTCTGCTCCCGGGGCTATGACACCGAGGAAAAAGCCCGGGCCTTTCTGGCGTCGGGCCGCATGCAGCTCCATGACCCCAGAGCGCTGCCGGATATGGACAAGGCCGCACAGCGTGTGGCACAGGCCATGAAAGACGGCGAGAAGATCGCGGTATTCGGCGACTACGATGTGGACGGCATCACCGCCACCTGCCTGATGACGGATTTCCTCCGGAGCAGGGGGGCGGACTGCGTTTGGTACATCCCAGCCCGGCTGGAGGAGGGCTACGGCCTCAGCGAGCCGGCCATCCGGGGCCTCCAGGCCCAGGGGGTCACGCTCATTATCACCGTGGACTGCGGCATCACCGCCGTGGAGGAGGCGGAGCTCTGCCGGGCCCTGGGCATCGACCTGGTGATCACCGACCACCATGAGTGCAAGCAGGAGCTGCCCCGGGCGGTGGCTGTGGTGGACCCCTGCCGGAAGGACAGTACCTATCCCTTCCCCCATCTGGCGGGGGTGGGCGTGGCCTTTAAGCTGGCGGCGGCCGTTTCCGGCGACCAGGAGCAGATGCTCATGGACTACAGCGACCTGGTGTGCCTGGGCACCGTGGCGGACGTGATGCCCCTTTTGGGCGAGAACCGGGTGCTGGTGACCCATGGCATCGAGGCCATGCAGCGGAGCAGCCGGCTGGGGCTGCTGGCACTGATGGCGGAATGCCAGGTGAGCCCCGGTATGGTGAATTCCTCCACCATCGGCTACACCCTGGCTCCCCGGATCAACGCTGCCGGACGCATGGGGCAGGTAGAACTGGCGGAGGAGCTGTTTCTCACCCGGGACCCCCAGGAGGCGGCCCTGCTTGCGGGAGAGCTCTGCCGGCTGAACCGCCAGCGCCAGAGTGTGGAGGCGGAGATCTACGAGGACGCCAGAGCCATGCTGGAGGGGGAGAAGAACCCCGAGGCCATTGTGCTGGCGGGGGAGACCTGGCACCAGGGCGTGGTAGGCATTGTGGCATCCCGGCTCAGTGAGGAATATGGGTGCCCGGTGTTCCTGATCTGCCTGTCCGGGGAGACCGGAAAGGCCTCCTCCAGAAGCTACGGGGGATTCCCCCTGTTTTCCACGTTGGAGGCGTTGGGTGACCTGCTGGAGAGCTTTGGCGGCCATGAGCTGGCGGCGGGCTTCACCATCCGGCGGGATCAGATCCCGGCCTTTCGGGCGCAGGTGACGGAGCGCGCCCGGGCCTACCGGGCGGAGCATCCCGAGGGCGTGGCGTTGGAGCTGGACCTGGCGGTGCCGCCGGAGCTTTTGACGGTGCCGAACGTCTCGGCCCTGGACCGGCTGGAGCCCTTTGGCGCGGGCTTTTCAAGGCCCCAGATGTATATGGACGGCCTTTTGGTGGAACAGATGAGCGAGGTGGGCGGAGGCAAGCACCTGAAGCTCAAGCTCGGCCGAAACGGACTGAGCCTGGGCGCCATCTCTTCCGATCTATTCCGTCCCTGCGGGCGGCCATCGCCCCGGGAGACATGGTGGAGGTGGCGTTTACCCCGGAGATCAACGAGTTCCGGGGCGTTCGCTCGGTGCAGCTCAATGTGACGGATATCCGGCCCTCGGAGGAATGCCGGGCGGCCATCCGGCAGGAGGAGGAGCTGTATGCCCGGTTTTTGCGGGACGCGCTGGAGCTGCGGGAGGCGGCGGCGCTGATCCCGCCCAGACAGGAGTTCGTGGCCGTGTGGCGGTATCTCGCTGCCAACGCCCAGCAGGGCTCCCTCAGTGACGAATTCAACGTACTGGCGCGGAAGATCGCCAGGACCGCAAATATGCCCTGCTCCTTTGTGCGCACCCGGGTATGCCTGGACGTGCTGGAGGAACGGGGACTGATCCAATTGGAGCGCAGCTCCAAGGCACTGTTTATCCGGCTGACGCCGGGGCCGGGGAAGGTGGACCTGGAGGGGTCGGCCATTCTCCTGCGGCTGAGGAATCAAAAAGAAGGTGACGCTTAAATGGAATCTGTGCAGGAACATTATGACACCATGCGGGCGGCGATCTTAAAGTATACGCCCCATGTGAATATGGAACTGGTGGATGAGGCCTACCGCTACGCGGCGGAGCAGCACAAGGAACAAAAGCGCAAGGACGGCTCCCCCTATGTGATCCACCCCCTGGCGGTGGCGGAGATCGTGGCGGAGATGGGGCTGGACACCGACGCCATCCTGGCGGCCCTTTTACACGACTGTATCGAGGATACCGATTCCACCCACGACGAGATCGCAAAGAAATTCGGAAAGACCGTGGCGGAGCTGGTGGAGGGCGTCACCAAGCTGACAAGGGTGAACTTTACCTCCATGGAGGAGGAGCAGATGGAGAACCTCCGGAAGATGTTCCTGGCCATGAGCAAGGACATCCGGGTGATCCTCATCAAGATCGCCGACCGGCTCCACAACACCCGCACCATGCAGCACCAGACCCCCGCCAAGCAGCGCAGCAAATCCCTGGAGACCATGGAGATCTACGCCCCCCTGGCCCACCGGCTGGGGATGCAGAAGATCAAATGGGAGCTGGAGGATATCTCGCTGAAATATCTGGACCCGGTGGGCTACGAGGATATCTCCCACCAGCTGGACGAGAAGGAAGCCGCCAACGCCGAGCTGGTGGCCTCCATCCGGGAGAAGATCGAATCCCGGCTCACGGAGTCGGGCATCAAATTCCAGATGTACGGCCGGGGTCCTTGAACCGCCCGGGCACCAGATTGTATCCCGGCTCACGGAGTCGGGCATCAAATTCCAGATGTACGGCCGGGTGAAGCACATCTACTCCGTCTACCGGAAGATGTACACCCAGAACAAGACCCTGGACGAGGTCTACGACCTGTACGCCTTCCGGGTGATCGTGGAGGATATCGCCGACTGCTACAATGTGCTGGGGCATGTCCACGACCTGTACAATCTGGTGCCCGGGCGGTTCAAGGACTATATCTCCACCCCCAAGCCCAACGGCTATCAGTCGCTGCACACCACGGTGATCGGCTCCGAGGGCATCCCCTTTGAGGTGCAGATCCGCACGGCGCAGATGCACCACACCGCCGAATACGGCATTGCCGCCCACTGGAAATACAAGGAGGGCATTGCCGAGGAGGGCGGCGAGGAGCGGCTGGAATGGGTGCGCCGGCTCCTGGAGAGCCAGCAGGATTCCGAGGCGGAGGATTTCATCTCCAGCCTGAAGATCGATATGTTTGACGACGAGGTGTTCGTCTTTACGCCCCGGGGCGAGGTGATCTCGCTGCCATCGGGCTCCACGCCCATTGACTTTGCCTACGCCATCCACTCGGAGGTGGGCAACCACATGGTGGGGGCCAAGGTCAACAGCCGCATCGTGGGCTACGACACCATCCTCCAAAACGGCGACATTGTGGAGGTCATCACCTCCAAGTCCGCCAAGGGACCCAGCCGGGATTGGCTGAGCCTGTGCAAGTCCAACCAGGCCCGCATCAAGATCAAGCAGTGGTATAAAAAAGAGCGCCGGGAGGAGAACATCGTCACCGGCAAGCAGAGCTTTGAGGAGGAGCTGCGGCGCATCGGCGTCAGCGCGTCCATTTTGAACAACGAAGCCCTGCTGCCGGTGGTGCTGAAAAAGGTCTCCTTTGCCACGCTGGACGATATGTACGCGGCCATCGGCTACGGAGGGCTCACGGCCCTCAAGGCGGTCAACCGCATCAAGGAGGAGCTGCTGCGCTTTACCAAGGCCAGCCGCGCCGAAAACCCCGAGCAAAAAGACCCCACCAACATCCAAAGGCCCCTCAAGCAGGTGGCCTCCGGCGTGGTGGTGGAGGATATCGGCAGCTGCATGATCAAGTTTGCACGCTGCTGCACCCCGGTGCCGGGAGACGATATCGTGGGCTTTATCACCAAGGGCTTCGGCGTGT
>CABSAB010000168.1 GCA_902475515.1 uncultured Eubacteriales bacterium
TCTCTTTTAATGGAAAAACGGACACGCCACGATCCATTCCCGGTTCGTGGCGTGTTTTCTATTGCAGCGTTCTTATTCCCGGCCATCTCTCTTTTCGCAGCGCAAATACTGCCATGGTCCGGAATACCGGTCTCCGGATCGGGTCCTCCTGATGCCTCATGCCGCCTCCTTCTGTGGCCTTTTGGAGACTGCTATACCGTATTTGACCCGCCGGCGCAATCCTCCATTTCACTGTTTGTCCGCAGTTCCGCAATGTCCGCAAAGGGGATCTCCTTGTCCGCCAGGATCAGTACCTTTCGATCCGCGTCCACTTTTTCCACCGTGTCCGTCACGGTCCCGTATTCCCCCAAGATCTCGCCGCCGTTCTCCCGCAGGGGGATGAAATAGATCACCGTTGCCGTCTCCCCCTTCCGGAGCCGCCGCAGCTTTTCATCCAGCAATCCTTGGCTGTATTCCGTTTGAATGACTGCCGGCACCAGTACCCGGTCCCGTTCGTGGACCACGGCCCCAAGGCCGCTCAGCGCTGCGAAAGGGGCAAATATCTTGGCCCGCTCCTGCCGGGGCATCTTGGGCCGGGCCGAGGCCGGCCGTTCCAGATGAAACATATCCTCATAGCGGCTCATGCCCGATGTCCTCCAATCTGCCCGCTCCGTTCCCGGGCCGTGGCGCATGCCAGATAGTCCTCCCCCTTGAGCACCGTGCCCTTCCCATAGCGTTTCTGCAAACCCAGGATTGCCTTCTGCAAACGCTGTTCCTGCTCCGCCTGCTTCTGGTCCGAGAACAGGTCCAGCTGTGTTGTCACCGTCTCCTCCCGAAGCACCCGGATGGCCGTGACATAGACCCGTCGAACGAACAATACCGCATTCACCTGCCGCTTAAACAGCTCCATCACCGCCTCTAATATCCGCCGTCTGGAGGCTGTATGGGTGCCCAGCTGGGCCGTGCCGCTCCAGCGGCCCTATATGCGCCTGCAGTAATAATCGGTCTTGGCCTCCCCGCTGTAGTCTGCCCCGGCTTTTTCGTAGCCCACATGGAGCACGATGGCGTCCGTCAGCAGCTCCTTATCCAACAGGTCCAGCGACAGCTGCTCCGCCATTTCCCGGACGATGATCTTCGCTTCGTCATAGGTATAGGGCCGCTGGAGCACCTGCCCGATCCCCACGGAATTGGACGACGGATTGTAGGCTTTGATATCCTCCATGGTGCACGACTCGATACCCCAGGCATGGTCGATCAGCAGCTCGGCATCGACCCCAAATAGTCCATAGAGCAGGTCCTCATTGTAAAAATCCGTGGGCTTTCCCAGGGAGCACCGGGCAATATCCCCCATGGTGCAGAGCCCCTTGGACGCCAGGCGCTTGCTGGTTCCGCTGCCGATCCGCCAAAAATCCGTCAGGGGCCGGTGGTCCCAGAGCAGCTCCTTGTAGCGCTTCTCGTCCAGCTCCGCGATTCGGACGCCGTCCCGGTCTGGCAGCGACTTCTTTGCCACAATGTCCATGGCCACCTTCGCCAGATATAAATTGGTCCCGACGCCTGCCGTGGCAACGATCCCCGTTTTTAAGAACACATCCCGCACCATGGTCATGGCCAGTTCATGGGCGCTCATGCCGTATAATTTCAAATACGCCTTGGCATCGATAAACACCTCGTCCACCGAATACACATGGATATCCTCCGGAGCGATATACCGGAGATACACCGCGTAAATATCCGCGGACATCTCCATATACCGCGCCATACGGGGCACCGCCACAGTCAGCGGGACCTCCCGCCCCATCATGGCCCGAATCTCCTGCAGTCGCTGCTTGACCTCAAACAGCCGGCACCTGCCCGGGATGCCCAGCGCCTTGAGGCTGGGCGACACCGCCAGGCAGATGGTCTTGTCCGTGCGGGATTCATCCGCCACCACCAGATTGGCAGTCAGCGGGTCCAGCCCCCGGTCCACGCACTCCACCGAGGCATAAAATGACTTCAGATCGATACAGATACAGCTTCCGGCCATCTTACTTCCTCCATTCGTATCTCCAGCATACCGCTCTTATTCAGAGCTGTCAATATCGCAGTTGTCGCATATTAAGAGCATTTTTCTTGACATTCGGCTCCAGCGGGAGTATAATAACGACACGAAATTCGGTACGGAGGAATGCTGTCATGGCTTCAAAGCAAAAATATCACACCGCCCCGGCCCGGCTCTCGGGCTATCACGCCGGGACAGCCCGGGCGGAAAATGTCATCGGAAAACAGCTCGCCGCAGCCCGTCAGCGGCGGGGGCTGAGCCTCAATGCGCTCAGCGCACTGCTTCAGGAATACGGACTGTCCATCCAGCGCCAGGGCCTTGGCAAGTGGGAATCCGGCGACGCTGTGCCCAGCGCCTACCAGCTGCTGGCCGTCTGCCACGCCCTGGATATCGAGGACGGGGTCTCCTACTTCACCGGCCACGTCTCCGAAGCGCTCAACGCCGAAGGCCTTGAGAAATTGCGCAGCTACAAGCAGGATTTGATCGCCTCCAGACGGTATGATCCAGCGCCGGCAGCAGATACGAAGCTCCGCTATATCGAGATGCCCGTGAGCACCCTGTCCGCCGCCGCCGGAACGGGCATGTTCCTGGATGAGGAAAATTTCGACCTGATGCGCTTCCCCGCCTCTACAGTCCCCGCCGGGGCGGAGTTCGGCATCCGGGTCCGGGGCGACAGCATGGAGCCGGTCTATCAGGACGGGCAGATCGTCTGGGTAAAGACCTGCAAATCCCTGCACCCCGGGGAGGTCGGCATCTTTATGTATGACGGCAACGGCTATATCAAGGTCTACGAAGAGCAGGAACCGGAGGATTCCCTGCGGGATTCCTACCGGGACATGAGCGGCGAGCTGCACATGCAGCCGGTCCTGATCTCCTATAACGAAAAATATGCCCCCCGTCCGGTGATCCCGGAATTGGGCTTCTGCATCGTGGGCCGTGTGCTGGGATAACAAGAAAACGCTGGAGGTTTGACCATGGATACGGTGGCACGGGTATACGCCTTGGCAAAAGCGCACCATATAACACTCTATCAGCTCTCCCAAAAGAGCGGGATCTCCTACTCCACCATCAAGACAACGCAAAAGCGGGGCGGCCAGCTCAAGGTCGATACCATCGAGCGTATCTGCCAGGCCCTGGGCATCCCCCTGAGCGCGTTTTTTGCCGAGCCCGAAGATACCGGAAAATAGATCAGGCGCAAACAGCATTGGCTGTTTGCGCCTTGTTTTTTCCTTGATACTCAGATATTTTCCAGGTGGTATTTCTTCACCTTATTATACATGGTGGACCGGCTGATCCCCAGCATTGCCGCCGCATCCGTGAGATTCCCGCAGGCCGCGTCAATGGCGTGCCGCAGGATCTTCTCCTCATAGGCCTCCATGGACAGGACCTGAGGCCGCTGGGGCCGCTCCGGCGTGTCTCCCCGGGCCTCCGGTACCCGGGAAAGCGGACGTCCCTGCTTGTCCATGGTGGGCTGGGGCAGCGGATCGGTCTGATCCCGGTACTGGGGCAGCTGCACCAGATGGAACATATCGCCGGTGGCATTATAGACCTGCCGGACGTCAATGACAGTATTGGGATATAAAAAACTCATGCGGTTGAGTACATTCCGCAGCTCCCGTACATTGCCCGGCCAGTCGTAGCGCAGCAGCATCTCCCTGGCCTCCTGAGAAAATTCCAGCTTCAGCCCATCCTGCCGGATAAAATGCTCGATCAGCAGCGGGATATCCGCTTTATGGGCCCGCAGAGGCGGAATGTTGATCTCAAATGTGTTGAGCCGGTAGTACAGGTCCATGCGGAACTTGCCCTTGGCCACCAGCTCCTTCAGGTCCTGATTGGTACTGGCAATGATCCTGGCCCGCATGGGGATGACCCGGCTGCCGCCGATGCGTTCGAACTCCTTGGCCTCCAGCACCCGCAGCAGCTTGCTCTGGAGCTCCACATTCATCTCGCCGATCTCATCCAGCAGCAAAATGCCTCCGGCCGCCTGCTCGAATTTGCCCTTTTTCAGATTGGTGGCACCGGTAAAGGCGCCCTTTTCGTGGCCGAACAGCTCCGATTCCAGCAGATCCCGGGGGATGGCGGAGCAGTTGATCTTCACAAAGGGGATGTTCTCTCCGCCACTGTATTCTGCGTAGATCCCGTCGGCAATGATCTCCTTGCCCACGCCGGTCTCGCCGATCAGCAGCACCGGATGATGGGTGTGGCTGATACGCTGGCACTGCTCAATGGTCAGCACCACGTTTTCCGCCTCACCGATAAAGTCTCCAAAGGTGTAGCCTGTGGCCTGCTTCTGTTCCGTTTCCGGCACCGTGAGTACCTGCTCCAGGCTCCGCTCCAGGGCCTGGACCGCCCGCTTCATGACGGCCATGCTGCGGAAGGTGATCAGCAGCATCACGCCGATGATCTCCCCCTGGGACATCACGGGCACCAGGTTGGCAAGGAGCTTCTGGGCGCCCACCTGCATGGGCACCGCCATCTGCCGGACGCCATCGGCAAGTACCTGATCGATGTGGTTCTGGCCGTCGATCTTCAGTTCGTC
>CABSAB010000169.1 GCA_902475515.1 uncultured Eubacteriales bacterium
CGCAGAAAACGGATTAAAATTTATTTCCGTAGACATCCTCCAGCGTGACTGCCTCCTCGCCGATGGTGGCTGCCAGGGTCTCCAGGCCCACGGGGCCGCCGCCATAGTTCTGTATGATGGAGCGGAGCATCCGCCGGTCAGTCTCGTCCAGGCCCAGATGATCCACCTCCAGGCGGTTCAGTGCGTCGTCCGCCGCCTGCTGGGTGATGACCCCGTCATGGTAGATCATGGCGAAATCCCGCACCCGCCGGAGCATCCGGTTGGCAAGCCGAGGCGTGCCGCGGCTCCGGGAGGCGATCTCCCAGGCGCCCGCCGGGTCGATCTCCGTGCCGAGAAGCGCCGCCGAACGGAGGACGATCTTCTTCAGCTCCTCCGGACCGTACAGCTCCAGCCGGAGCGACACTCCGAAGCGGTCCCGCAGGGGCGAAGAAAGCTGCCCCGCCCGGGTGGTGGCTCCGATGAGCGTAAACTTCGGCAGGTCCAACCGGATGGAATTGGCCGAGGGACCCTTGCCAATGATGATATCGATGGCATAGTCCTCCATGGCCGGGTACAGGAGCTCCTCCACCACCCGGTTGAGCCGGTGGATCTCGTCGATAAAGAGGATATCCCCTTCGCTGAGGTTTGTCAGCAAAGCTGCCAGATCCCCGGTCTTTTCAATGGCCGGGCCGGAGGTCACCCGCAGGTTCACCCCCATCTCGTTGGCGATGACCCCCGCCAGGGTGGTCTTGCCCAAGCCCGGGGGGCCGTACAAAAGCACATGGTCCAGGGGCTCATTCCGCCGCCGGGCGGCCTCGATATAGACGCTGAGATTGCCCTTGGCCTTTTCCTGTCCGGTATAATCCGCCAGGGTCTGGGGCCGGAGGCTCACCTCCGTATCGCCGGGGATGAGGCTGGTGGTGATCAGAGGAGCTTCCATCTCCTCGGAAAAATCAATGCTCATAGCCGCCTCCCTACTGCTTTACCATGGCCTTGAGGGCCTGCTTGATGATCTCCTGCACAGTGAGATTCTCCACGTCGATGCCTTTCATCACGGCAGAAATGGTGTTCTGGTCGTAACCCAGCACCTGCAGGGCCTGGACAGCCTCCACGGCCTTGCCGCCGGGCTGGAGGCTCGGGGCCGCGCCAGCGTCTCCCCCGGAAAAATCCAGGGTCGTGCCGGCGCCCAGCTTATCCTTGAGCTCCAGCAAAATGCGCTGGGCCAGCTTTTTGCCCACACCTGGGGCAGCTGTCAGGGACTTTTCGTCCTGGGTCACCACCGCCATGGAAAGGCCATCCGGCGTCACCGTGGAGAGGATGGCCAGGGCCGCCTTGGGCCCCACACCGTTGACCCCTACCAGCAGGCGGAAGGTCTCCAGCTCGCCCTTGGTGTAGAACCCGAAGATGTCAAAGGCATCCTCCCGGATGGAGCAGTGGGTATACAGCAGTGCCTTCTCCCCGATCTTGAGTTTTGAGATGGTGGTGGTGGTGGTGTTCACCGTAAATCCCACCCCGCCGCAGTCGATGACCACAGCGTTCAGGCCGATGATGGCCACCGTGCCGCTCAGATAGTAGAACATAGTCTCACTCGTTTCCTTACATATTCCCGATTACCGATTCCCTAACAATGACGTGCTGCTCCGCGCATGGCACAGGGCCAGGGCCAGGCCGTCGGCGGCGTCGTCCGGACGGGGCACCTCTTTCAGGTGCAGCAGCCGCCGGGTCATATCCATCACCTGGCGTTTTTCCGCCTTGCCGTAGCCCACCACCGCCTGCTTCACCTGGGAGGGGGTATACTCAAAGATCGGCACGCCCTGCTCCTGGCAGGCCAGCAGCAGGATGCCTCTGCCGTGGGCCACCTGGATACCGGTAGTGATATTGGTATTGAAAAACAGTTCCTCAATGGCCACCGCGTCAGGCTTCAGCAGCTCCAGCAGCTCCGTGGCGTCGTGATAGATCAGCTGCAGCCGCTGGGAAAATTCCATGCCCGCCGGGGTGGTGATGGCGCCGTATCGGAGCATCTGCACGCTCCCCCGCTCTGCAGCCACCAGTCCAAAGCCGATGGTGGCAAAGCCAGGGTCGATTCCCAAAATTCTTTTCATAAGGAAAGCACCAACCCTGCCGCGGCACCCAATCCGATGAATACGATAGGATGCCACTTCTTTTTGAAATGATACAGCACCGCCAGCACCACGCACAGGGCCACGGCCCGGTAATTGAGGGTCATGGGCACACTGCCCTCCGTGGGATGCAGCAGCGCGATCTTTAATATCCCATAGCCTGCGGCGGCGATCAGCCCCACCGAAGCGGGCCGCAGGCCCCGGAGAACCCAGTCCACCCATTTGCTGCTCTGGAATTTCTGTAAAAACCTCGCCACCAGCAGCACCACCAGGATGCTGGGCAGCACCAGCGAAAAGGTCGCCAGCACCGCGCCGGGGATCCCCGCCGTGGTATAGCCCGCGTAGGTGGCCATGTTGACGCCCATGGGGCCGGGGGTGGATTCGGACACGGCGATCATATCCGAAAGCTGGCTTCGTGTGAACCAAGGATATTTATCCGCCATTTCATAGAGAAACGGCAGCGTGGCGAGGCCCCCGCCGATACTCAAGAGGCCCGTCTTGAAAAACTCCAGGCAAAGGAGCAGCAGATTCATTCCTCTGCCCTCCTCTCAGAAAGAAGCCCCGACAGAACCCCCACTGCAGCGGCCACGAGGACCACAACCACCGGAGAAAGGCTCAGCACCACCGAGACCAGGAAGGTCAGCACAAACAGCGCCCAGCCCAGGCCCTGCTTCACGCCGCTGGCCATGAGCTTCTTCACGGAAAAGCCCACCAGCACCACCACCGCCACACGGATGCCCGCCAGGGCATGCTGCACAGCAGCGATCTCCGAGAAGTTCGTCAGTACCGCCGCGATCACGGAGATGATCAGCAGGCTGGGCAGAACCACCCCAAAGGTGGCGAGGAACCCGCCCAAGGCCCCCTTTTTCTTGTTGCCGATAAAGGTCGCGGTGTTCACCGCAATGACGCCGGGGGTGCACTGCCCAATGGCATAGTAATTCAGGATCTCCTCCTCCGTGGCCCAGGCCTTTTTTTCCACCAGCTCCCGCTGGATGATGGGCAGCATGGCATAGCCGCCGCCGAAGGTCATGATCCCAATCTTAAAAAAGCTCCAAACGAGCTCCAGATATTCTCTCACGAGACGGTCTCCTCTTTAATATTTATGAAAGCCCTTTGCATAGAGTGTCTGGGCAAGGTCCCGCAGCACCCGGCGCCAGTGTTTCCAATCGGGCATATAGGTCTCCACCACCGCCCAGAAGGCAGGACTGTGGTCGAACACCTTCCGGTGGGAAAGCTCGTGGATCAGCACATAGTCGATGGCCTGTTCCGGTGCAAAGAGCAGATAGGCGCTGATACGGATGACCCCGTCCCGGCTGCAGCTGCCCCAACGGCTGGCCGCTGTGGATAGTTTCAGCTGCCGGTAGGTGATCCCCATGACCTTCGCCCAGTGGGCAAGGCGCTTCTCCAGGTATGGAAGCGCCGCTTTTTTATAGGCGGAAAGCAGCGGTGCCTGAATACTCTGCACCTCGCCGCGGGGCAGATAAACCGTCGTTTGCGATAGATACACCCGGCAGCCCGGAGCGATCTTCACCGCAAGCTCCCGGCCGCAAAAGGGCAGCGTATCCCCCGTGCGAAGACAAAATTCCTCCTGGGTCTTCAACGCCTCCAGACGTTTTGCCCGATGGACCTCGATCCAATTCTTTTTGCTTTCCACAAAGGCGTCGATATACGCCCCTGCGCACCGCCGGGGCGCCCGGACGATGACCTCGCCCCGGGGACCGATCTGGATACACAGGGTCTTGCGTCCGGATCGGACGACGGTATATTCCATCAGAGATACTGCCAGAACGCGCAGGCCGCCGTAGCCGCCACCACCAGGCCAATGAGCACAAAGGCCATCACCCGCTGCCAGAGGGGGCGGGGATGAAATTCCTCACTGGGCTTGATCTCCAGGGTCGGCAGCTTCTCCGGTTCTTGCTGATTCGCCATAATGTGCCTCCATGTGATACAATAATACAATATATAGTATAGCACAAACCGCCATGGGTGACAAGGGGAGAATTTTGGCCGGGCGGATGAAAACGCCCCGGCGGCCAGAGCAGGCAGCCGGGGCGTTGCACATTATAGAATTTCCTTGTAGACCCGCAAAACGTTTCCATGGAAGATGGCCTCGATCTCCGCTGTCCGGAAGCCCGCCTGCTCCAGCGCCTCCGCCAGGCGGGGCATCTGAGAGGCGTCGTATAGCTCCAGTTCCCCGTCGATGCCGTCGTAATCCGTACCCAGGCCGATGCAGCCGATGCCGCCCACATCCCGGATGTGCCGGATATGGCGCACCATATCCTCCATGCGGCTGGCGCCGTTCGGATTCAGAAAATCGCCGCAGAAGTTGATGCCCATAACGCCGCCCTTGTCCGCAAGGGCCTTTATCATCTCGTCCGTCAGGTTCCGGTTGTGGCCGCAGATGGCCCGGGCGTTGGAATGGGAGGCTACAAAGGGAGCGTCGCAGTATTTCACCA
>CABSAB010000170.1 GCA_902475515.1 uncultured Eubacteriales bacterium
GCGAGATCGTCTATACGGACCTCATCATGAACCCCGCCGAGGGCTATACCCCCTACACCATGACCGAGGCCCATGTGTTGGTGGGCTATGTGGCCTCCGTCACCGATCCCCGCCGCTCCGACGCGTTCAGCTCCGAGGAATCCATCGCGGCCCTGGAGGTCTGGAATGCCACCCAGGACAACGCCTATACCATGCCTGCCGGCGTGGCCCTCTCCACAGAGGAATCCAGCCGGGCCAGCGCCCTCCAGTCCGATCTTTACACCTATGTGGCGGAGTGCATCCCCAAGTTTATTCTGGGCGAGATGGACATTGACGCTGACTGGGACACCTTTGTAGAGACCTGCAACAGCATGGGACTTCCCGAGGTGGTGGAGATCTATCAGACGGCCTATGACCGTTACGCCGCATAACGCGAACCATCAAGATGCCGGGCATACCGCCCGGCATCTCTGCAAAGAAAGAAGGGACGTCTATGGAACATCCATACAGCCATATCCTGACCCCGGTAAAGATCCGCAATAAAATTCTCCGGAACCGCCTCATTGCCACCCGGGTGATCTCCCAGGAGCTTCAGGGCCCGGAGCACTATCCGGCGGAGGCAACCATGCGTTTTTGCACGGACCTTGCCAGAAACGGCGCCGCCATGGTGGCGGTGGCCTGCGGGTCCTTCCCGGACGAAGCGGGAAATTATCCGCCCATGAGCCAGATGCACATGGGCGATAAGCGGGTCCTCAATTACTATAACAAGCTTTTTGACATGATCCACTCCTACGGATCGCTTGTGTCAAACGGCGTACATATCATGGGCCCCTATAAAATTTCTGAACTCAGGCAAACAGCCAAAACCAAGTCCAGCGGCGAATACGCCGGCATGGAGGCCCACCCGGAGATGCTGCAAAACCAGCATGTGATCACCGAGCGGGAGATCGAAGCCCTCTGCGAGCAGACGGCCCAGGAGTGCGCCTGGCTCAAGCAGTGCGGCCTGGACGCGGTAGAGGTGGGCATGTGGGGCCGGGGCGGCCTTTTGGCCAACGCCCTTTCGCCGGTGCTGAACCAGCGGGAGGACCAATACGGCGGAAGCATCGAGAACCGCGCCCGGTTTGCCAAGCTGCTGTTCACCAAGATTCGGGAGTACTGCGGCGAGGATCTGATCATCGAGTGCAGCATCTCCGGCATCGAGGAGCCGCCCTACGGCTATACGGTGGAGGATATGCTGGCCTATGCCAAGCAGTGGGAGGGCCTGGTGGATATCTTTATGCTCCGTGGCTGGGATGGTGCCTCCAACCACATCTCCCCCTACAACTTCCAGCCGGAGGCCCCCTATTCCCTGCAATTCGGCGAGGCATTCAAGCGGTCCGGGATCAACGCCCTGTGCGCCGTCCACGGGGGCTATCAAAACCTTGCCAACATCGAGCGCTATATCCGGGACGGCCAGACGGACCTTGTGGCCATGGGCCGGGCCTTTATCGCCGACCCGGAATACGGCAAAAAGCTTTACAGCGGCACCGGTGCCGTTGTCCCCTGTATCCGCTGCGATAAGTGCCACGGGGCGGTGTGCTCCGTGAATCCCCAAAACGGCATTGCCCATCTGGTGGAAAAAACCGTGGAACCGGCAACGGCGCAAAAGCGCGTGGCCGTCATCGGCGGCGGCCCGGCAGGCATGATGGCCGCCATCACCGCGGCAAAGCGGGGCCATCAGGTGACGCTGTTTGAGAAAGCGCGCTATCTGGGCGGCCAGCTCCACCATGTAGACTTCCTGGATTTCAAGCCCGCCCTGAAGCAATATAAGGACTACCTGGTATCCCAGCTGGATGCCCAGGGTGTGGCGGTAACGCTTGGAACTGCGGCCACACCGGAATTGATCGCCCAGGGCGGCTACGACGCCGTGATCGCCGGCTGCGGCGCGGTGCCCACCGTCCCGGATATCCCCGGCGTCCATGGGGACAATGTGACCGCCCCGGTGGACGTATTCGGAAACGAGGCGAAGCTTGGAGCCCGCATCGTGGTCATCGGCGGCACCTCCACCGGCATGGAGACCGCCGTACACCTGGCCCGTTTGGGAAAATCGGTGACGCTCATCACCCGGAAGCACCGGGCGGGCTATGACCTGGTGGGCCACTCCGAACGGATCGTCCGGGAGCTGGTGGAAAACCAGCCCGGGCTGACCCTGATCCCCCATGCGGCAGTGCGGGAGATCTTGCCTGACCGTGTTCTCTATGAAAAAACGGACGGGACCAGAGAAACGGTTCCCGCTGACAGCGTGGTATTCTCCGGCGGCAAGGCCCCCAATACGGACGAATGCTTCCGGTTCGCGGGTCTGACGCCCCAGTTCTTCCATGTGGGCGACAGCAATGTGGAAAACACGGGGTTTTACAAGACCCACGAGCTGGAGCCCGGTCCGGCCGCGACCCCGCCGGGAGATATCCGCCATGCCGTATTTACCGGCTATATGGCCGCCATTCGGATTTGATATCATGTAAGGAGTGACAATTATGAACCGACGTTATGAACACCTGCTCTCCCCCATCCGCGTGCGGAATTTTGTGCTGAAAAACCGCATGATCAATTCCCAGAGTGTGTCCCAGGAGCTTCAGGGACCTCAAATTTATCCCGATGAGCCCTATCAGCGCTATACCACCGACTACGCTAAAAACGGCGCGGCCATGGTGAACATCACCATCGGCTCCTGGCCCGATGAAACGGGCGGCCACGGACCCATGGACCAGTTTTATATGGAAAACCGCAAGGTCCTCAACGCTTTTGCCAAGCAGATCGACCGGATCCACGCGTTTTCTTCCCTGGTCAGCGGCAACGTCATGGTGAATTTCGGACGGACACAGATCTCTGAAATTTACGATGCATCCGTCCTGACCTTCCGGGGCGACTATGGCGGCGGCCCCGGGTTTGTCTACGGAAAGCTGCCCGCTGTCACAAAAGAGCAGATCGAAGCGGGCATTGCCGAAGCCGCGCGCCATGCCGCCGAGATCGCCTCCATGGGCGTGGACTGCATCAACATCCATATGTCCTACCGCAGCGGCATTCTGGCCACTTCCCTGTCGCCTGCGCTCAACCATCGGAAGGACGAATACGGCGGCAGCCTGGAAAACCGCATCCGCCTGCCCCTGGAGCTTTTTGCCGCCGTCCGTGCGGCCATCGGCGAGAATAAGCTGATCCAGTGCCAGGTCTCCGGCATTGAGGAGCCTCCCTACGGCTATACCGAGGAGGACTTCCTGTATTTCTGCGAAAAGGCCGCCGAATATGTGGACATCTTCCAGATTCGCGGCTGGGACGGCTCCACCAGCCACACCAGCACCTATAACTTCTCCGCCCATGACCCCTACTGTCTGCAGTTTGCGGAAGCCTTCAAAAAGCGGGGCATCAAAGCCCTCTGCGCGCCCGTCGGCGGCTTCCAGGACCCGGACGACATGGAACGGTTTATCGCCGAGGGGAAGACGGACCTTGTGTGCATGGCCCGCGCCTTTATCTGCGACCCGGAGTTTGTAAAAAAGCTTCAGCAGGGACGGGGCGAGGATATCGTCCCCTGCATCCGCTGTGACCGCTGCCACGGGGCAGTGTGCTCCGTGAACCCGAGGATCGGCCTTTCCCATGTGATGGACGATCTGTACGACGAACCGGATGGGGTCAAAAAGGTCGCCGTCGTCGGCGGCGGCCCGGCCGGCGCACCTCCACCCCGGCCTTTCCCACCTGGCGGTCACAGCGGATGCAGGGGACGATATCCTCGGAGCGGGGCCATCAGGTGACGCTGTTTGAGGCCCAGGACCATCTGGGCGGCCAGCTGATCCATGCGGACTATATGGCCTTCAAGGTGCCCCTGCGGCAGTATAAGGCCTACCTGATCCGCCAGGTGGGAAAGGCCGGGGTGGAGGTGCGCCTCAATACCAAAGCCACCCATGAAATGCTGGCGGCAGGCGGCTTCGACGCGGTGATCGCCGCCTGCGGCGCCATCCCCAAGAAGCTGGACATTCCTGGCGTTTCCCAGGAAAATGTCTATGCCCCCATCGATATTTTCGGTCATGAGGACGCCCTTGGCCAGAGGGTCCTGGTGGTCGGCGGCGGAGAGACCGGGGCGGAAACCGCGGCCCATTTGCGGAATGTGGGAAAAGCTGTGACGGTCATGACCCGGCAGAAGCGCATCTGCGACGACTATGAAAGCCATGCGGAGCGGGTGTTCCGGGAGCTTTTGGATGGCATTCCCGTGATCCCGCAGGCCCAGATCACCAAAATCGAGGGGAATACCGTTACATACACCGATGGGTCCGGCGCAGCGCAGACCGTGGACGTGGATTCCGTGGTCATGGCCTCCGGCGTTTTGGCCAATGTGGACGAGTGCATGCAGTTTGCGGATTGCGCGCCCCAGTTCTTCGTGGTGGGCGACAGCGATGTGAAGGTCTGCGAGCTGTTCAACCTTCACTTTGTGGGTCCCCAGGGCCTCAACGGCGGCAAGCTCAAGGTCTATGCACCCAATGTGCGCCATGCGACCTTTACAGCCTATACCGCAGCCAGTCAGATCTGACCCCATACCAGCA
>CABSAB010000171.1 GCA_902475515.1 uncultured Eubacteriales bacterium
TGAGGAGCCGAACCTGCAAGACGAGAAGGTACATCCCCACCAGGGCCACCGCCACGGCGCCCCAGACCTTGCCGCCGATCTTCCTGCCAAGGAATAACCCTGTCAGCGGCACCAGCACCATATACATGGCGGTGATAAAGCCCGCTTTTCCGGCGGTGGTCATCTGAATACCCAGCTGCTGGAAGGCACTGGCGATAAACAGCATCACGCCGCAGGCAAGGCCGCCGATCAGCAGCTTCTTTTTGTCTCCAGTAGGTGCATCCGCCGCCTCTGTCTTCTGTTTCCGCTGCCGCAGTGCGATCACTGGCAGCAGCACCACACCGCCCAGGATCGAGCGGCTGCACAAAAATGTATACGGGCCGATATAATCCATGCCCACGCTCTGGGCCACAAAGGCCGCGCCCCAAATCATGGCTGTCAGCAGCAGCAATAGATTTGCCCGCAGTTGTTTCCGATTCACGCTGCTTCCTCCCGCGTCGTCATGATCTCCATCAGCTTGCCGTAGCCGATGCCCACCAGGAGCCCCAACACCGCCAGAATGATCCAGCGCGCCCAGCCCTGGACCCCGAAATACAATCCCGCCTCATAGACCAGCAGGTGACACAGGTAGATTTCAAAGGACTTGCCGCCCAGGAAATTGAGCCCCCGATTCAGCTGCCGGGTGACCACCCATTTATCCTGCTTTTCCAAAAGCCAGGTGGTGAAATACAGGCAGCCGGGGGTGGACAAAAGGAATGGATGCCACCAAAAACCGTATTTGTTCAGCCAATTGGGCCGGTACACCACCAGGAAGAAGAAGCCCACCATGCTCAGCACCGCCAGGACCCCGGCCAGGATCAGATGCCGCTTGGAGGGCGCCCGGTCCGCCGCCGCTTCCGCGCCCAGGTACATCCCCAGGAAATACACCGGGAAGCGGCTGACGCCCATCATCAGGGAGGTGTCCACACAGGCCGCATCCAGCAGGATAAACAGGCCAAACAGCAGCAGAGACTTCCTCCCGTACTTTTCAATGATCCCAAACATCAGCGGCGACAGGATATACAACATTACCAGCGTGGGGATATACCAGTTGAACTGAGCTCCCATCCGGGTCCACCAGCCGAAGGTGGTGAGGTTGCCCAGGGCCTGCCACTTGTTCATCTGCCCGGCCCAGAGCATAAAACCGCAATAGATGATGATAAAGGGCACATAGCTCGGCAGCAGCCGGGAAAACCGGCGTTCCATAAACGCCAGGGGGTCTTTGTTCTTTTTCAGGGAGTGGTAGATGCCAAAGCCCGAAAGGAACAGGAAGATGTCCACAGACCCCACCGTGTACCACTGGCTCACATTCAGATACTGATATTCCATCAGTCCGCTGTGGTAATAGAACAGGTGCCCATAGACCACGATCAAAATGGCAATGCCCATGAGCACGCCCTTATAGCGGCTGATGCGCTGATATGCGTTCATAATCATCCCTCCCGGAAGTTTCAGTGGCTATTATAGCAGATACCCGGCAAAAATGCAAAAAATGTGAAAACGGAGCGGCCACAGAGGCCGCTCCGTACCTTATGCAGTTTTCCGCTGCTTCCAGAGCTTCAGCCCCAGATTGACCAGTTCGTGATATACGATGCCCAGGCAGGTGCCGATGGCCGCAATGCAGATCCACTTGGGCCAGCCCTGGACACCCAGCTTCAGGCAGATCTCATAGAACGCCAGATGGCACAGGTAGATCTCAAAGGAGCGCGTTCCCAGGAAGCCCCACAGCCGGTTGAGCCCCCGGCCCACCGGGTTTTTCTCCTGGAGCTCCAGCAGCTTTGTCACCCCGAACATACACGCCGGGGTGGAGAAGAAAAACAGGTTCCAGAACATTCCATAGAACCACAGCAGCCGCTTCTGGTACAGGAAGAAATACGGAACCACGGCCATGGCAAGGGCGCCCACAATGCTCCAGGCCCAAAGCTGCTTCTTAGTGGGGACCTTCCCCTCAGCGTACTGTGCGCCCATGTACATGCCCAGATAGTAGGTGGGGAACCGGGAGACCGCCATCAGCAGATTGGACCGCCACCCGGCAATATTCAAGATCACAAGCGCCGCAAAGACCCACAGGCTTTTCTTTCCCAGCCGGTCGATACAGTCATAGAACAGCGGCGACAGCAGATACAAGATCAAGATCGCCGGCACATACCAGTTGAATTGGCGCTCCGTCTGGAACCACCAGCCCATACCGGTGAGATTCCCCACCGCCTCGCTGATACGCATGGACCCAAAGATCATATTGATGGCACACCAACCCAGCATCATCGGCAGGAACGACGGCAGCAGCCGCCCGATGCGCCGCCCATAGAAGGTGAACGCATCCCGGTTTTTCCGGAGGGACTGGTAGATGCCAAAGCCCGACACGAAAATGAACATCTCCACCGAGCCCAGGGTATACCACTCCGTAAAATTCAGATCGTCGTAATTTTGCAGGCCGCTGTGGTAGTAAAGCAGATGTCCGTATACCACCACCATTACGGCCAATCCCATCAGCTGGCTCTTATAGCGGCTGATGCGGCTGTATCCGTCCAAAAAAATCACCTCCGGCAGAGATTCCGAAGGTGATTATATCAGGTATTACGTCAAAAAGCAACGCATTTGTGAAGATTTTGTGAACATCACCGGAATTTACCGGCCGCTTTCACAGTCTAGCTGTCCTGGCCCCCGCAAAAGGCCTTCCGGTAGGCCGTGGGGGTGATGCCCTCGTAGCGCTTGAACACCCGGGCCAGCGTCCAGCCGGAGTAGTAGCCCACCCGGGAGGCGATCTCGGAAATGCCCAAGTCTGTCTCGTTTAAGAGCTTTTTCGCTTCGGTAAGCCTTGTGGTGTGGAGATAGTCCAGCAGGTTCATGCCCGTGTTCTCCTTAAACATCCGGCTCAAATAGCTCCGGCTCTTGCCCAGGCAGTCGCAGATCATCTCCACCGAAAGGTCCGGCTCCATATACTTCTTGGCAATGAGATGCACCACCTTGCCCGTGGTGCCCGTATAATCCGACGGGGCTGTATTGAAATAGGTGTCCAGCCGGGTAAAGACCTGCTCCAGCACCTGCTCCACCTCGTCCATGGTGGGGCACATCTCAATGCGCATGCAGTCGTCTCCCACGGAGCCGTTTCCGTCGGAGATCTCTCCCAGGGGCACCGCCAGCACACTGCCGGTGGTCTGCATCCGCATGCCAAGGAACCGCTTGACCCGCTCCAGATTGCCCGCGCCGGAATCGTTGAAGATCTCCCGGGCCTTGTCCAATGTCTGCTGCAGCGCCATCTGGAAGTCCTGGGTCACCAGAGCATTGAGATACTGCTTTTCAATGGTGGGCTCCGGCTTGTGCCCGCTGGGAGGCGCGCCGCCCTCCGCCTTGGCGCAGACGCCCTCGTTATAGTTGGTATTGCTGTCTGTGGAGACCCGTTCCGTCTCCCGGAATGCCTCATGGAGCTGATAGATGCCGTCACAGCCGCCGCTGACACACACCCGGAGCTCCAGACAGAAGTTGTCCCGGATGAACTTCACGCCCTCCCGGCAGATGGCCGCCACCTCAGCAGAGACCTCCGCATCCTCGGTGCTGCCGAAATTCAGCAGGAACGCATACCGGTCCTCCAGATTGGCCGGGAAACAGGCAAACCGCTCCCCCAGCAGTTCAGAGAAGATGGAGGACACAATCAGCCCCACTTGGCCGCCGTCCCGAATATCACTGGCATAGCTGGAGAAGGTGGTGTCATTGCTCATGGCCCGCACCAGCACCACCAGAAACCGGTCCTGCTCAAAATGAAGGTCAAACATGCTCAGCTTCCGCTCCAGGGCCTTCATGTCGATAAAATGGCCGCGCAGCAGCTTCTCAATCATCAACTCCTGAGCCTGATAGGTGCGGTGTCGGTATTTCCGCTCCAGCTCCATATAGGTGTCCTTATCGGATTCCGCCGGCGGCGGACCCATATCCCCCGGCGGGGGCGCCTCCCGCCCCAGGATCGCCGGAGCCGACGGCTTCTCCTGCGGCGCGGAAAACAGCGCCTCAAAGCGGCCGACATTCTGTGACATGGCAATACCTCCCTTTTGTGGCCCAACGGGAGATGCCCACAGAACCTACAAAATGTATTGTTTCTATTATAGCACAAATGGGCGAAATGTAAAGATAAAGTTCAAATCGTGTCATTTTAAAAATGAAAACCGCAGATTGTTTTTTCCTCTTGTAAAGAAGCTGGCCTTTGTTGTACAATATGTGAAAGAGGTGGTCAAAATGAAGCTGCTCCTGCACATCTGCTGTGCCCCATGCAGCAATATGTGTATCGAGACCCTGCGTTTGGAGGGAATCCGGCCGGAGGGCTTTTGGTATAACCCCAATATCCATCCGTTTACGGAATATCGGTCCCGGCGGAACTGCCTGCGGGAATATGCCGCCTCCATCGGCCTGACGCTCCACGAGCAGAACGACTACGGTCTCCGGCCCTTTGTCCGCGCCGTGGCGGAGGATATCGACCACCGGTGCGTCAAGTGCTATGAAATGCGCCTGGGCCGCACGGC
>CABSAB010000172.1 GCA_902475515.1 uncultured Eubacteriales bacterium
CTATCACACAGACGTTCATTGCAGTGTGGAGGATGAGGAAAAGGCATCATACCTGACGCAGCGGGTTCAGAGTGTGCTCAATGAGGCCCGCTATGTATCCTTGGAGACCACGCCGGAGCAGCTGGAAGTTCTCTCCACGCCGGTCCAGACCGAGGTGGGGACTGTGTCCGACTATCTTTCTATGCCGGAACTGGACTTTGCGGATACCTTTGCGATCCAATATGTGTATTCTATCCTGGTGATGATTTTAAGCATTTTTGCATCGTCGTATATCGTCCGTGCGGTCATCGAGGAGAAAGATTCCAAGCTGGTGGAGCTGCTGATGGTCAGTGTTAAGCCGCTGGCGTTGATCGTCGGCAAGATCCTGGCGGTCATGACCTATGTCTTTGGAATGCTTCTTCTGATGGTGGCCGGCGTTGTAGCATCTTATTTCATCAGCGGGAATTTTATGGAGGTTGCGTCGCCCATGGCCATGCTTCAGGGAATGGGCCTGGATCTATCCGGCATGAATGTGGGCCCCTTGACGGTCTTGATCGTGTCGGTATCCCTGGTGCTGGGGTATTTGACCTTTTCGATTCTGGGCGGCCTGGTGGGTACCGGCTGCTCCTCTATGGAGGATGTGGAATCGGCCAATCTCAGCGTGATTCTGATCGTCATGGCCGGATATATTGTGGCCAGTGTGACTTCCGGCCTTGGAAATACCATTGTGGGAACGGTCCTTTCTTTGATTCCCATTGTATCGGTATTTTGTGCGCCCGCGCAGTATGTATGCGGGAATATCGGCTTGGGCCAGCTGTGCCTGTCCTGGCTGCTGCAAGCGGCGGTGCTGCTTCTGCTGGCATGGCTTTGCGCAAGGGTCTACCATGAATTGCTGCTCCGCCGGGGCAGCCGGGTGAAGTTCCGGCAGATGCTGGCCATGGCCTGGGGGAAGAAAGGCGGTGTATCTGCATGAAACAGGAATTTCGAGGTGTTTCCAAGATATTCTCGTTCACCCTGCGGCAGCATATGAAGGGGAAGGGCTACCGTACCATTACGGCAGTACTGGGGCTGGTATGCTTGGTGCTTCCTGCGCTGATCATGATACTGACCACCGTGCTGGGCAGCGATGATACGCAGAGTCTGCCACCGTATGAAGTGGGGAAAATCTCCCGGATCGTGGTAGTCGATGAAACAGCGTCCCAGGCAGATTATGCGGCATTGAACAGCATGGGTGACCCGGATTTTTCTGGCCTTACATACGAAATGGCGAAATCCGTCGAAGCTGCGGCGGAGGAGACTGAGAATAGTGAGGACACGCTGATTCTGCATGCCAAAGCGGATACTATGGAACTGACGCTCCATGTGCTCCTGCCGGAAAACAGCACCCTGACCGAGGATGATGCGATCCACTACCAGCAGTTCCTGGAGCAGGCCTATCCGGTAGTGCAGGTGGCCAAATCGGGGCTGGATGAAGCGCAGCTGATGGGCCTCATGACGCCCACGCAGGCGACGGTCATCACAGGCGTCGAGGAAGAAACGGACGATCTGGAAGTTATGCGGGATATCCTCGATATGCTGCTGCCCTATGTGGTGATCATGGTGCTGTATTTCATGATCTTAGCCTATGGACAGGGCGTGGCAAACTGTGTGCTTATGGAAAAGACATCCAAGCTGGTGGATACGTTCCTTGTGACCGTAAAGCCTGGAGCCATGATGCTGGGAAAGGTCCTGGCCATTGCTCTGTGTGGTGTGGCGCAGTTGTTTGCTTGGGTGCTCTGTCTGGTTGTCAGCTTCGCGGTGGGAACCGCGGCAGTAACGGCGCTGGAGCCGGAGACCGATATGCTGCTGATCCAGCTGTTCCGGATGTTTGGAGATGCCGGGGGACTGTTTACCGTGCCGGGGATCGTTCTGTCTATTCTAATGCTTCTCAGCGGATTCTTGCTGTATTGCAGCCTGGCCGCTATGGGCGGTGCCATGGCCAGCAAGCCGGAGGACCTCAGTAATACCAATGTGCTGTTCACGCTGGCGCTGATCGCGAGCTTTTTCGCGGTGCTGTATGGCTCCGCCACAATGGGAGGCGGAGGCTACACTTGGCAGCTCTATGTGCCCTTTACGTCGATGCTGGTGGTGCCAAGCCTGGTACTGCTGGGAGAGGTCTCAGTGGGAACGGCTTGTATCTCCCTGGGGATTATGCTTGTGTCCACCGGAGTCATGATCGTGCTGGCGGGGAAGGTCTACCGCCTGCTGATCCTGCGGAAGGGGGATCCGCTGTCCCCGGGAAAAGTGCTGAAGCTGCTGCGGGGAAAGACCATCGAATCATAAAAAACCATGAAACGGACGCCGGGTTGCCGGCGTCCGTTTTTCACCGATCTGGAAAATCACACACAAACCGCCGTAAAGTACAAAGCTTCCGTCAAGAAACTCTGGAAATTTACGAAGAAACGTGATATAATAAATTGCTTTTGCGGGAGGGATTTCCATGTCGTTTCTGACCGCAGCGCTGCTGGGCCTGGTACAGGGAATTACAGAGTTTCTCCCCATTTCCAGCTCCGGCCATTTGGCGCTGCTGCAAAATTTCTTTCATATTGACGAGGCGGACGTGCTGTTTGATGTGATGCTGCATCTGGGTACGCTGGTGGCGGTTTGCCTGGCCTACCGGCGGGATATCTCCGGAGCGGCACGGGGCGCCCTGGGGATTGTCGGTATCGGCAAAGACCGGGGCCGCACCAACCGGAGGAATTTGGAGCGCCGCCGTTTGGCGCTGCTGTTGATGCTGGGTACGCTGCCGCTTCTCTTGGCGTTCCCACTGAAAAATCTGGTGGTAGGTCTGTACGATAAGCCTGTTCTGGTGAGCGTGCTGCTGATGGTGAATGGCGGCATCCTATTTTTTGCGGACCGGTTTTCACGGGGCGGAAGGCTCCAGCAGGATGCGGGATTTTTCCATGCGCTGCTGGTTGGCCTGGGGCAGGTGGTTGCAGTCTTTCCGGGCATTTCCCGTTCCGGGGCGACGATCTCAGTGGGGCTTCTGTGCGGGTTTCGGCGGAGCTTTGCGGTGCGGTTCTCGTTTTTGCTGAGCGTTCCGGCGGTGCTGGGGGCTACCCTGGTGAGCGTTGTGGATGCAGCGCAGGCGGGTGTGTCGTTAGGAGCTCTGCCGATGTATGTGTGTGGGATGCTGACAGCGGCAGTGGCCGGATATTTCAGCATCCGGCTGCTTCGTTATGTGGCTGCCCAGAGCAACTTCGGCGGCTTTGCGTACTATTGTTGGGGCGCAGGTATCGTGTCCCTGATCTTATCTTTGATTGCTTGAGAGGAGGAGTACCGTGGCGAAACGTTCTGCTCCAGCCCCGGCGCCGGGTGGCCGCAAGACAAAGGATACCCGGTCCAAGGCCCAGCAGGCCGCGGGGAAGAACCAGCGGGAGATCGTGGCGGAAAAACGAAATGACCTGCTGATCCGGTTGGTAGTGAGTGTAGCCCTGGTGTTTTGTACACTGTTTTTAGTGCTGAGCATGCTGGGAATCCATGCAGTGTTTTTGGATCTGCTTCGGAACCTGGTCCAGGGAATCTGGGGATATGGTTATTGGCTGATGCCCCTGGTGCTGCTATACATGGCATGGATGCTGTTTTTCCTGCACGGGGAGCCCATTACCATACGGATGGTCTGCACGGGACTGCTGCCGGTAATGTTCAGTGCCTTTTTGCATACGGTTTTGTGCCGTGTCACCTTTGTGGGAGGACTTGCGGGCCTTAAGGCTTTGTGGGTCACCGGGACAGAGGGAGCCTCCGGCGGTCTGGTGCCGGGGCTGATCTCGCTGGGGCTGACGTCCCTGATCAGCAAGGGCGGTGCCATCCCGGTGCTGCTGGTGCTGACGCTGGTGCTGGTGTTCGGCATGCTGCGGCTTTCCGCAGCGAAGATCATCCATGCCCGGGCGGAAAAGCGCCGGCAGAAGCTGGAAGAGCTCTGGGAGGATGAACCGGAACCCGAGCCGGTGATCTATGACACCCGGGCCGATCTCCGGGTCCTGGCTACCCCGCCTGTGCGTCCCAGAAGTCAGCGGGAGCGGTGGAAGCAGGAGAGCTTTGACTTGCCCATCGGCGGAGAAGAGCACTTCGGCGGTTCGTCTGAGGAAGAAGTGGATGCGGACGAGGAATTCCCGTTCCTGACTCCCGGTGAGAAAAAACCAAAAAAGAAGAAAAAACAGGCGGCTCCGGAGCCTTCTCCCTTTGATATTCCCGTAGGAAGCAATTATTCTGCCCAGGTTCAGGAGCTGGCGCGGGAGACGGATGCGCCGGAGATGCCGGAACAGCAGGAAATTGCAGAGACGGTGGACGTGACAGAGGACTTCTTTCCCCTGGATGAGCCCATCGGCAAGGCCGTACCTGTGCCGGAGCCCCGTCAGGAGGCTATGCCGGAGATGTTCAGCGAAGCGGCACTGGAGGCCATGCAGGATCAGACTGTCAGCCGGGATGAAGCCCGTCTGGCCGCTGCCCAGGTGACCATGGAGATCGAGGCCCGGGAGAAGGCAGAGGCCCAGGAAAAGCCCGCCT
>CABSAB010000173.1 GCA_902475515.1 uncultured Eubacteriales bacterium
GGGACCATCCCTTCCGAACAGGCACCTCAGCAGAGACATTGTGGAACACCGTGTCGATGGGATAGTTGACCGCCTGGCTGCTGGTCAGGTTTTCATGGGTACCAAAGGACAGGTTATAGTCCCAGGGCAGCATGGATAGCCTGCCCCGGTCCTCTGTCAGAATATAATTGTGGCCCATGGTGGAGAAATAGCTGTCCAGATTTGCCAGGAACACGTTGCAGGCAGTATAACGAAGCACCTCGTCCACGTCGATATAGGCCTCCAAATCTCGCCCCTCACTGATCGCCTTCAGGGATTCGATCAGCCGCTCCTTGTCCCTGTCCTTAATCTTTGTGATGCTGTTGTCGAAAATCTGAAAATAGGATTCCAAATCATCGTCGGTGTACTGGAGGGAAACGCCGCCGCTCATACCGCCCCCGGGAAAACCGCCGCCCGGAGGAGCTGGCATCTCTTTCATTTGTGAAAAATCCGGTGGCGCCGGCATCTCTGCAAAGTCCGGCATTTCCTCCGGGGGTCCTCCCGGCATGCCGAAGTTACCGCCACCCGGCCCGCCTCCCGGGCCACCGCCGAAGTCCATAGACTCAGGCTTATAGGCTTCTATCTGATTGTCAATGCCATAATTTCGGGCCAAAAAGCTGTCATCCACATCTTCCATGGCCAGATAAAGGCCCCAAGGTTCTCCGTTGACGATGATCTTACAATAGGCACACAGGGAACACGGCACCTCCATATAGCGCATCAGGTGATAAGACATATACTCTTTCATATAGGTGTTGTCCGCGAAAATATTGTTCAGCGCCAGTTTGTCGAGACCATAGCAGCTTTGCCCCTTCTCGTATTTCCCGAAGTTCAGCTTGAAACTGAACCGTGTGCTGCCGCTCATGGCCACAGAGCTAAGAGAGGTATTGCCCTTGGTTTTGATTCCGACATTGGAAAAGATTTCGCCGTTCACAGTAATATCCGCCGAGATCCAGGGCTTCTCCAGCGCATTTTCCATGAGATAGGCCCAGTCCTCCTCCGTTGCGGTGATCTCAATATCCAGGATCTGACCGCCGAATAGTTCCGTTTCATAACGAAAGGGATCCGGGGTGGGTTCCGGCGTAGATTCCGGGGTACTCTGGGAAACAGAATCTTCTGTGACCGTTGTTGTGGATGTCGCTTCCGCCGTAGGAACTTCAGAGTTTGAAGCGGTATCCGCCGTACAGCCCGCAAACAGGATTAACAGCCCTATAAGAAGTGCAAATAATTTCTTTTGCTTCATTGTATCACCTCAGTATACATGGGCAATATTTTGACTCAATTTCTCGTTGTGATAGCTGAAGATCGTCAGAAACTTCCGATACACTTATTATTTGCAGAGGGTCAGCTCGCTGTGTGTAAACGCTTTTTTTACCTGCCCCACAACCTTGCAATAGGCGATCAGCATGGCGGTATTGGTGAGGATCCAGGAGAAAAAGTAGACGATCAGCAGGGAGCCGAAGGTGTGAAAATGCGGGAATACCGCAAAAATCCACAGCAGCCGGAAGGCCACTGTGCCGCACACTGAGATCAGCGCCGGCACCATGGAATGGCCCATGCCCCGCATGGAGGAGGCCAGCAGCTCGTAGCCGCAGATCATGAGCTGGGGAAGTACAGTATACCACATTCTTGAAACGGCAAAGTCCAGCACCAGCGGATCGGAGGTAAATATCCCAAGAATCTGGTATTTCAACAGGAACGAGAGACACTCCCAGGCTGCCATCGCCCCAAGGGCCTCCAGAATGCACAGCCGGGTGATCCGGCGGCAGCGGTCCAGCCGCTTGGCACCGTAGTTCTGGCCGGTCATGGTCATGGCCGCCTGGTTAAAGGAGGAGACCAAATAATAGTTGATATGCTCGATATTTCCCACAGCGGAGGACGCTGCCACCGCGGCAGAGCCGAAGCTGTTGATGCCGGACTGAATGCACACATTGGACAGGGAAAAGGCAACGCTCTGGAGGGAGGAGGGGCCGCCGATCACAAGAATCCTGCGGAGTACATCGGCCTTGAGCCGAAGATAGCGGAGCTCCAGGTGAATGTCTCCCTGCTCCCGGCACAAAAGGATCGTCACGAGGATGCTGCTGATGATATTGGATATGACGGTGGCGATGCCCACGCCGGCTACGCCCAGGTGGAATACGAGTACAAGCAGCAAATTTAAGAGTACATTGACAATGCCGGAAAAGGCCAGGCAGTACATGGGCCGCCTGGTATCGCCCACCGCCCGGAGAATCGCCGCACCGAAGTTGTAAAGGACCACAAAGGGCATGCCGAGGAAGTAGATCCGCAGGTACAGTACCGCCTGATCCAGCACATTTTCCGGTGTGCCCATCAGGGTCAGGATGGGCCGGGCAATGGGGATGCCCACCAGCATCAAAGCGACCCCGCTGAGTACGGCGAACAGCACCGAGGTGTGAACGATGCGGCTGATCCGCTCCCGGGCTCCGCTGCCGATGGCCTGGGCGATCTCCACATTACTGCCGATGGAAAGGCCCACCAGAAGGTTGACGAACAGCCCGGCCAGGGCACTGTTGCTGCCAACCGCCGCCAGGGCATCGCTGCCCACAAACCGCCCCACAACGGCGGTGTCCGCAGCATTGTATAGCTGCTGCATAACGGAGCTTGCGGCAATGGGAATTGCGAAGAACAGAATTTTGTCTGCAAGGGAACCCGCGGTAAAGTTTTTAGCTTTCATGTCATTCCTTCTAACTGAAAAAATAAAGGGTGGCCAGCATGAAAAAGCCCGGTCAAGCAGGAAAAACCTTCAAAAATTTATGCAGCAGTTGCATTGGAAGCCACTCCTTGCGCGTTTAAGGCTTTGGGGCATACGG
Organism: uncultured Eubacteriales bacterium; assembly: GCA_902475515.1. Taxonomy (GTDB): domain Bacteria; phylum Bacillota; class Clostridia; order Oscillospirales; family Oscillospiraceae; genus HGM13006. The sequence goes on from CABSAB010000173.1 coordinate 2,850, forward strand.
CACCACAAACCGGTGGTCCCCCGCTTCCAAGGAAATTCGCTGCCGTTTTGCGTCATATCCATCTGCCGGAAGCATTAGAATTGCCGTATGCTCTGCCGGAATTGTCACATGAAACACTGTTTCCGCCACATTCTGCTCCCAGCGCATATGATAGCGCGCCCCGTCAATCATCACGCTGCCCTCTGCCCAGGAAACAGTACCGTCCGGATCGGGCGTGGGCGTGAGTACCACCTGGTCCGGTGTATCACCCCGGCCAAACCCCAAGGCACGGGACAGCATCCAGCTTCCCACCGCTCCAAAGGAATAGTGATTGAAGGAATTCATGGCGTTGTTCCCGCCGAAGCCCCGGTCCAGGGTGAAAGAGTCCAGCCGCTCCCAGATGGTGGTGGCGCCCTGCTTCACCGGATAGAGCCAGGAGGGATACGTACTGCACCGCAGCATCCGCCAGGCCTCCCGGTCCATGCCGCCGTCGCTGAGCGCATGGAGAATCCACGCAGTGCCGATAAAGCCGGTCATAAGACTATAGGGTGGGCGCGCTGTGCCGCTGTCATCGGTATTTTCCCGACGTACAGCCTCACCAAGATGCCGCCTGGCCTTCTTCTCCGCCTCCGGATACAGCACCTTCAGCGCCAGCGGCACCGCATAAGAGGTCTGCGTATCCATCAGATATCGGCCATCTGCTGTTTTCGGAGGCAGCTCCCTGGGCGGTCCCATCCGGGGTGGTCCACCCATGACGCCATCTCCTCTGGCCGCGGCCTCCGAGGAGTAGACCGTCCGTCCCGTGTCCGTGTCCAGAAACCAGCGGTGAAATGCCGCCCGGGCCTGCTCCCAATCCGGGCCGAACTCTGCCTGAATCTCGGGCCGTTTCAGGATTTTTGCACATTTCAGAATGATATCCAAGTCATAGATGTAATAGCTCTGCCACAATAGTTGCGGTTCGTTTTTCTCGTTCTCCGGCCCCAGCCAGTCTCCCAGGGGGCCCTCCGAGACCAATCCGCTGTCATCCACCTTGCTCCGCAGGAATCGCCCATACCGGCACATGGCATCGAACTGCTCCGCCAGAATCGCTTGATTCCCGGTCTGCCAATACAGCGCCCAAGGCACTGTGACACCCACGCTGCCCCATAAAATCCCGCCAAAGCCGCCGCCCACCGGGGCCACATCGTCAAAGCGTCCCTCGCCGCTCTGGGTATCCCGAAGGGCCTGCATATGCCGCCGGAGGAACTGCTCACAGTCCGCCATTTGAACCATGGTTTGGGAGAATACCGACAAATCGCCGCTCCAGCCCATGCGCTCGTTGCGCTGGGGGCAGTCTGTGGGGATGGAAATGCAGTTATCACGGAGGGACCAGCAGATATTCTGATACAGACGGGTGATATCCGGGTCCGAGCAGGCAAACTCCGCCGTTACATCCACAGAACTGAGCACCAGCCCCCGGACCGCCTCCAGCGGCAAAGGTGCGTCAATGCCCGTAATCTCTACATACCGATAGCCGTGAGAGGTGAAATGGGGGCGGATGGTCTGTACGCCGTCCCGGAGGGTCGCCACATCTGTGGCCAAAGCGCCGCGAATATTCTCCAGCATCAGCATCCCTGTGTTCTCCCGATACTCCGGCATATCCGGGTATAAAAGCTCCGCAAAGCGCAGCGTCACCCGCTGCCCCTC
>CABSAB010000174.1 GCA_902475515.1 uncultured Eubacteriales bacterium
TGTTAAGCTCCTTTCGCAGCTGGAATTATTTACCGCTTCAATGAGGACCGGGATAACAAGCGGGTCTATACCACAGGCGATGTCACCCGCCTTGTCAACTTCCCCAACGGCTACCAATTGGACCTGCCCGGCGCGCCCACCCTGGACCTTTCCCGCAGCAGCGCCGTGGTCACAGCCCAGGCCGCGGACTATACCTGCACGGTTTCCCTGGAATATTGCCCCTACAGCGAACCCAACGACGAAATGGGCGACGGCCTTGCCGCCATTGCCCCCTGGTATTCATGGGAGACCGCCACCGACCAGTATATCGGCTATTACCAGTGCCGCTTCCTATGGAGCGGGGACTGGCAGAGAAATAACCGCGTCACCGTCACCCGCCCGGAGCCCATTCAGGCGGGGAGCTATCCGGGCCTGATCTTCCACGCCCAGATGGCAGATGTCCCCCAGGACCGTTTTGATTCCTACAGCTATATCTATATCCCCCTGGAGGGGCAGGATTTCCTCCGGGTGGTCTATCAATACCGCGGCGGAGATCCCGCCTTCCGGGATTCCCTGCCTGGGCTGCTGTCCTCCTTCCGCACCTTTGATTCTGTGGGCGTCACCACCCTGTCTACGGACTTCCATCCGGAGCTGCCCGACACCTGGTCTCCGGAGACCCGCACCCTGTATGATGCCATCTCCGAGAGCCGGGACCTGTGCTGGGGCATCTATACCGACCATATCTACGATACCGGCCTCCACGAGACCATCCCTCAGCTGGAGGCGGAGCTGGACTATACCTTCGGCGCCATTCTCTCCTATCTCCAGTACGGCCAGGACTTTCCCGCGGATTTCATGGCGGAGAACCGGAAAAAGGGCCGCATCGTAGAGCTCACCTATCAGCTCACCGTCAATAACAACGAGGATATGTTCGGCCACAGCCCCCTGCTGGATATCTACCGGGGCGAGGGCCTGGAGACGCTGCGGACCTTTGCCCGCCAGGCCCGGGACTACGGCCATCCCTTCCTGTTCCGGCTGTGCAATGAGATGAACAGCGACTGGACCAGCTACGGCGGCGTGGTGAACCTGGCCGATCCCAACCTGTTCATCTCCGTCTACCGCACGGTCTATGACATCTTCCGGGAGGAGGGCGTTAACAACTGCATCTGGATCTATAACCCCAACGACCGCAATGCCCCGCCCAACTGCTGGAACGACGCCATCAACTATTATCCCGGCAACGAATATGTCCAGATGATCGGCGTCACCGGCTACAACAACGGCACTTACTATACCCAGTGGGCCGAGGAGTGGCGGGAATTTGATGTGATCTACGACCACATCCAGTGGCTCTACGGCGGGACCTTCGGCGATTTTCCCTGGATCATCACGGAGTTCTCCTCCAGCAGTGTGGGCGGAGATAAAGTCGCCTGGATCGACAATATGTTTGCCACCATCGGAAATTACCCCAATATCAAGATCGCCGTCTGGTTCAGCTCCGCCGACTGGGATTCCGAGGGCAACGTGGCCCGCCCCTATTGGCTGGACGAGACCCCCGAAACCCTGGACGCCTTCCGCCGGGGCCTCAAACACTACCCCAGCACCCCCTGGCCGCTGGAATAACGGCTTCCCCGAATATGCACGCAGGACACGGCGCTCTTTGCCGTGTCCTGCGTTTGTTCCCATATTATTCGTACAGTCCCGCGGAAAGATACCGCTCCCCGGTGTCCGGCAGGATCACCACGATCCGCTTTCCTTGGTTCTCTGGCCGCAGGGACAGCTCCTTTGCCGCCCACAGCGCCGCCCCGGAGCTGACGCCCACCAGCAGGCCCTCGGTCTTGGCCGCCAGCCGGCAGGCTTCATAGGCGTCCTCGTCGGTGACCGTGATGATCTCGTCCATGATGTCCCGCTCCAGGATATCCGGCACAAAATTTGCCCCGATGCCCTGGATCTTGTGGGGTCCTGCCACGCCCTTGGTCAGCAGGGGCGACGATGCCGGCTCCACGCCCACGATCCGGCAGTCCGGATTTGCCTGCTTCAGCACCCGGCCATTGCCTGTGACCGTCCCGCCGGAGCCGAAGGCCGAAACAAAAATGTCCACCTGCCCGTCCAGATCCCGCAGGATCTCCGGCGCCGTGGTCTCCACATGGGCCTGTACGTTGGCGGGATTTCCGAACTGGTCCGGAATAAAGGAGTTGGGGTTCTCCCGGTGCAGGGCCTGGGCCTTGCTGACCGCGCCGTTCATGCCCTCCGCTGCCGGGGTCAGCACGATCTCCGCCCCCAGCGCCGCAAGCAGGCTCCGCCGCTCCTGGCTCATGCTCTCCGGCATGGTGAGGATCAGCTTCAACCCCTTGGTGGCGCAGATATACGCCAGACCGATGCCGGTGTTTCCCGAGGTCGGCTCAATGACCACCGTCCCCTCCCGGATCTTTCCGCTCTCCTCCGCGGCCTTCAGCATATAAAGCGCCGCCCGGTCCTTCACGGACCCCAGCGGGTTAAAATACTCCAGCTTTGCGTAGATGGAAGCCCCGCAGCCCCAGCGCTTCTCCAGCCGCTTCACTTCCAGCAGCGGCGTGTTCCCAATGAGCTCGGGCAGACTTTGATATACATGCATATGATCCCCTCCTAAGGGTAGTTTTTCTATATCATACTGCTGCAATAGGAATATGTCAATCGCTTTTTATTGAAAAATCTGCGGTCCATATGAACCTTTTGGCAAAAAAGCGCGTCTACATGTATGAAATCGATTTCATCCCCATCCAAGAAAGGAGGAAGCTTTGTGACCGAATTTGAGCGTTTGCTGAAGCCCTGTTACGGTCCATTGGAGCGCTTTGTGCGCTTCCGCCTGTCCGGCCACGAGGCCGACGCGGAGGATGTGCTCCAGGAGGTCCTTCTCACCGCCTATCAGCGTTTTTCCGGCCTCCGGGACCCCGCCAAGTTCAAGCCCTGGATCATCGCCATCGCCCAGAATAAATGCCGGGACTACTACCGCCGGCGGTGTCCGGAACCCGATGTTCCGCTGGAATCGCTGGAAAACCGCCTCACCTTTGGCCGCTGCGGCCCTGTGGAGATCGTCCGGGACACGCTGGAGGATCTTTCGGAAAAGGACCGCCGTCTTTTGGAAATGGCCTATTACGACGGCCTCTCCCAGGCGGAGATCGCCGAAGCCCTGGGCATCCCCCTGGGCACCGTCAAGAGCCGCATGTACGCCGCCAAGCAGCATTTCCGCCGGTCCTACCCCTATCCACCCCACGAGAAAGGAGATCATCCTATGAAACATATGCCGGATATCATGCCCGATTATACCATCACTCCCAGCGAAAAAGCCCCCTTCCCGGTCAAATGGGAGGAGATCATGGGCTGGTTCATCGTCCCCAGGCTGGGCGAAACCCTCCAGTGGGCCATGTACGACTTCCCGAAGCGGAAGCGTACCATGCGCGCGGAGCTGGAGGTCACCGGCCCCGCCCAGGTCCATGGCATCCAGGGGGTGGAGATCCGCTCCATGGAGTATGACCCCACCCCCTCGGAGCAGATCGGCGCCCAGAACCCCGTGGAGCGCATTTTTGTGGCCCAGCTCACCGATACCCATTGCCGCCTGCTGTCCCAGCAGCATACCCGTAATGGTGTCAAGGAACTGTACACCTTCCTGGACGGCGACGATTTTCTAAGCAACTGGGGCTTCGGCCCCAACAACTGCGGCAACGAGGTGAACCTCACTCCCAAGGGCCTCATCCGGAAGGACGGCCCCATCCTCACCGTGGCGGAAACCGATTGGCCCCTGGACGTGGTGGGCCGCTATACCGTCACCATCGGCGGAAAAAGCTATGATACCGTCTGCGTCGTCGACCACGGCTGCTACGGCGGCATCACCAGCGAGACATACCTGGACGCAAACGGCCGTACCATCCTCTGGCGCCGCTTCAACCGCAACGACTGGGCCCTGGACCATTTCCACAAGCTCTGGACCGAGCAGCTGCCGGACAACGAGCGTATCTCCGTAAACGGCGTTACCCATGTCCATTGGTATGACTGCATCACCGACTATATCCTGTAATTTCACAAAGCAGGCCCCGCTGCGGTGCAGCGGGGCCTGTTCCTGTTCCATTACCGCGCCAAATACGCCTCCACGCGTTTTTTCACGTTCTCCTGCACACTCCGGTAGTAGAGGTTCAGCTCATAGTTGTGATAGCACCCCTCCACAAACAGGTCCTCCTTGGGCGGGAATTCCTCCACCGAGATGTCCGGCACGATCAGCGTTCCCCGTTCGGGGCTCCGGTAACATCCGGTGAGCCCCACCACGTCGCCGTCCACCCGGCCGTCCATGTGCAGGTCCACGCTGCCGGGATTTTCCGTCCGGTCCGCCGGCGTCTCGTCGGTCCTCCAGTTCAGCGGATTGATGCCGTAGGTGTAGCCCCCTTCCGGCAGGATGATGGACCCCTCCACCCCCGGGGCCTCCGAGGAAAACGCCACCACCACTCCGGTGTCCGTCTCTCCCTGGGCCATGCGCACCTGGGGGAATTCCAGGTCCTC
>CABSAB010000175.1 GCA_902475515.1 uncultured Eubacteriales bacterium
CCCGCTGCACGTCCCGGATGGGGGCTGCAAGGCCCGCATAGGCCGCCGTGTCCCGCAGGCTCCGGTTCACCACGTTCTGGCACTCTTCCAGCAAAATGGGCTTGTCGCTCTTCACACGCTCCTTCAAAAAGCCCCGTCCCTCGATGGTGGCATCCATCTTCACGCCCTCGATCTCTGTCGCCAGCGTGCTCCGGTCTACCGCGATGGGGTAGTAGTTCTTCACGGTGGCCCGGTCGTAGCCCAGCAGCTTCATGCTGGTCTCGTTGATGAGGTTCGTGGTGTACTGCCCGAAAAAGTCCTTCATGTCCTCGCACCATGCCCGGTCATAGTCTGTCATGGCGTCCTGTACCGTCTGCAAAATGGTGTCGGCCATGGGGACGCCGTCAGCGCCCACCAGCGTTCCCAGCATCACGGTCTGGCTGCGCTGGTAGGCTCTCTCGATGTTGCCCTTGGCGTACTGGGCGGCGTCCGGCAGGGTCAGGCCGCCGGTCATCAGGTGGTGGCGGCTGTCCTCGTTGCGCAGCAGCATATACAGGCTGCACAGCTGTGCGTGGTTCAGCGGCACGGCATTGCCCTTGCTGTCCTTCAGGCCGATGTCCACCAGCTCCGCCCCCGGCCCGGCAAAAGCCTCCACCTCTTTCAGGTGTTCCTTGCCGGTCACGTTGGCAAACAGGCTTTCGCCTTCTACCAGGATCTCCGTCTGCCGCCGCTGGCCGTCGTTCAGCATCTGTCCCAGCTTCTCCATCTGGCCGTTTTTGGTGTAGCCGCCCAGGCGTCGGAACATTCTCGTGCCGCCCAGCATGTCCAGCTGGTAGCGGTTCATCGCGCCCTTCGCCTTCTCAAATTTCTCCCCGAAACCGTTGCCCTCCGAGTTCAGCACCTCGTGGGCGGCCTTCATGGCCATGCTGTCCACCTCTTCTGCCCTCGCAAGGCTCAGGGTCTTATTTTCCGTCCGGATCATGTGCAGGGTGCTGGCCGTGATGGCCTTCAGCATCCGCAGCTGGTCCACCGTCATGGGCAGATAGGTGCGGTTCTCCGTCTCCCGGATTCGCTGGCGCAGCCGTTCCCGCAGCTGTTCGACCTTGTCGCCGTCCGGCAGAGCCTTGGCTTCTTCCAGCTGCTTGTTCAGCCGGTCCAGTTTTGCCTGCTTGCTGGCGTTCATGTCGTCCCGCAGCATCTGGATGAGGTTTTCCACGCCGCTGTTCTCCCAGTCGGCGTGGATGCCGGCGTCCATCTCTCCGCTGCGCCGGATGCTGTCCTGCAGGGCGGTCAGCTTGGCCACGGCGTTGTTGTTCAGCACCGTCATGTCCGCCAGCTTCGCCACCTCAGCGGCCTGCACGATGAGACTCTTCTGTACATATTTCCCGGGCTTTGGCCGCAGCACCATCTGGTTGAGCTGGGCGGCATTGTTCCGGATGCTCCGTTTCAGTTCGTCCGCCTTCCGTCCTTCCCGGGCTTTCTGCACCCGCTTTTCGGCCAGTGCCTTGGCCACGGCCACGTCTTCGTCCCGCTGCTGCCGGGCCGTTTCAATGGCGATCGCATTCCTCTGAGCCTGTTTTTCCTGCCACGCTTCGGCCTTGCGCTGGTTCTCGGCTTCCCACTCCATGATCTCGTTTTCCTGTATCAGCAGCTGATGCTCTGCCCGGTCGGCTCTCCGCTGCTCTCCGGCCACCTGCCGGGCCAGATCGTCGATCTGGGAGCGCAGCTGTCGGCGCTCCAGCTTTATCTCGTCCAGCATCTCCTGCCGGGCCTGCTTCATCCGGTTCTTTTCGGCCTTCCATTCTCGCTCGTAGGCCTCCCGCAGAGCAGTCATCTTCTCGTCGAGACCCGCTGCTGTGCTCACCTGTGCGCCCAGCGTTTCCAGATTCTCGTTGAGCTGTCGTTCTGCCCGGCTCACGCTCTTGACCTCGGCGCTCTGGCTGCGGCTGTTTTCCCGCATCCGGTCGGCAAAAGCCTTCCGCTGGGCCTGCTGCACGCTCTTCAGCCCCTTCGTCACCTCAGCCGCACGTTCCTCGCTTCCGGCGGCCATTGCGGCCACCTCCCGGTTATGCTTTAAGATGCCCTCGAAGACCGCCTCGGCGTCGGTCATCTCCGGGTGGCTCATGATGTCGCCGATCATCCGGCCCGCCAGTTCCACCTTGGCGTCCTCGTATTCGGCAGCGTCCGCGAACCGGCTCATCATCTTGGGCTTGATGGTGTCGTGTACGTTCATCAGCACGTCGAGCCATTCCGTGCTCTCCATGCTGGCTGCGCCCGCCACGCCCGCTTCCTGTGCCGCCGAGCGGAAGAGCGCCGCAGCGCTCTCCTTCACGCCGCCCACGGCCCGGGTGTCGTTCACGATGGCCTCGTACTGTTCCGCCGGGTTGCCGTCCCGGTCTTCGAGGGCATCTTAACCTGCCGCAGCTTCACGCCGTGGCGCCGGGCCTCGGCCACCGCCTCTGTCCAGCTTCCGTACCGCTTCACAAGCTCGGCCTTGGCCTTGCCGTTCTTGTCTACCGTGTAGGTCAGGTCATGCAGGTCGGGATACTCATTCCAGAGTTCCGTGTTCCGGTAGGTTGCCTCATCCAGCACCTCGCCTGCCAGCGTCTCGGCCAGTCCCTGCGCCTTGGCCATGTCCGCGCCCTCCGAGCGCAGATACTCCACCAGCGCCCGCGTCTCGTTTGCCAGCTTCGTCCGGTCGGCCCGGCTGCCGTTGGTCTTGGTCCACCGGATGGCGAGGCTTTCGAGGGCAGCGTCCGAGAGCCGGGTGTTCTTCGTCAGGCCGAAGAACTGGTTCAGGGTGTCAAAGGCCGCTGCCTTCTCCGCCAGTACCCGGCTGGCCTGCCGCTGCTGGTTCTGCTTGGCGTCCCGGTCGGCCTGCTCGGCCTTCTGGAAGCGTACATTCGGCAGCTTGTTCAAAATCTCGGTGCGCTTGGCATCGTCTCCGGCTTTGTACTGATATACCGGCACACCCTGCTCCTTCAGACTGTTCACCAGCGTCTCGCTGGCGTTGTCCGGCAGGACAGCTGCCTTTACCTCATCAAAGCCCACTGCACGTTGAGGTTTAGCCTCAAAATACTCGGTAGGGATAGCGGCCACATCTTTGTACAGCTGCCGTATCATCTGGGCTGTGTCCTTACCAATGATGTAGCCTTCTTTTGCAAAGGCCTTGCCAATCGCTGCGGCTGTCTGGCTTCCCTGTGCAGCTCGCAGCAGAATGTCACCCAGTATTTCCCGCTCTTCAAAGCTGTTGTCCGTGTGGGCTTCTGTCTCGCTGCGCAGCTTGTCAACGACCTTTTCAATCTGGCCGTCTGCCTTTTCCAACAGTGCCTTATATTCTTCTTCCGGCATCTGTTGTAAACGGTTCTTGTCTGCCCGCACTTCGTCGAGGTTTTTGTATTCCGCTGTGGCTGTACTCATCAGAGTATTTGCCGAGAGCCCCCACGCACCTTTGCCCCGAGCTTCCTCCTGATTCATAGCAGCCACAAGGTTTTCCAGCGTGTAGGGATTGTGCAGCTGGGCAAAGCTGCGGCGGTTGCCTTTTGCCGTATATGGGTCTTTCCCGTTATAGATTCCCTTTTCACCAAGAATTTTTTCCACCTTTGGCAGCAGCCAGTTTTCCACTTTGCTGTCCGGTGCATTCTCCTGTAACGCCTGCTGCATGGCATCCATATCCTTTACCATGCTGCCGCCTTCATTTCTGGCAGAGAGGTAGTCATATGCATTTGCCAATCGGGAAAGCAGCGCCGGGCGAATTAGCTTTGCCGCTTTGGCTTCTGCCTTTTCAGCGTTCCAATGGAACGTCTCTATAGCCCATTGCTTCTCAGACTCTCGCACTTTTTCCAGCACAGTATGTGCCATGTCATGGTTGCCGTTCAGCTTGTCTGTCTCAACAATATCCCGCAGTGCATCCTCGCCACCTACAGAGTCGATGATTTTCTCATATCTGGACTTCTGCTCTGTGGTAAATCGTTCCTCCCTCTTCATGACAGTCTCGATGGTTTTTCCCTGCTGGGCAAGGTATGCGGCCTTTACGCTGTCATTCTGTGCCAGTTTCTCTGCCAACTTTTTCGGGCTATCGCCAGATGCTTCCATGTCCAGAGTTCCGGTCAGAATATTTCCTTTTGCAAATGTTCCTTCTGCCACCTGCCGACTCAGCTGCGCAAGCTCCCCATTTAAGGCTCTTGCTTTTTCTGCATTGACAGCGTACTCCACGTTCGGCCTTGTCGGCGTCCAGGCATCTGAGCCATACACCCGGTTTGCTCTGCTGGCCTGCGGGTCAATGGCATCCGGGCCAAACACCAGCGAGATGGGACCATACTTACTGTGGCCGTCCTGTGCCTTCACCGCCGCGATAGAAGGCGACGGCATCCCGCCCAGGTCCAGCGCTTCCCGCAGATTTTCTTCGGTCAGGTTGTGTACCGCCACCAGCTCTTTTTCGCTGTTTACTTCCACAGGGCTTGCCATCTGGAAACGGATGTTTTTCTTTACAGGGGCATTGTTCTGTGTTATAATTTTATTAGC
>CABSAB010000176.1 GCA_902475515.1 uncultured Eubacteriales bacterium
GTCCAGCACCAGAAAATCCGGGTCTCCCGCCAATGCTACGGCGATCCCCAGCCGCTGGCGCATGCCCAGGGAGAAGTTCTTGGCCTTTTTCTTGCCTGTGTCTCCCAGGCCTACCAGCTCCAGCAGTTCCGGGATCCCCTCCTCCGAGGGCCGGCCCAGGATCTTATACTGTTGCCGGATATTCTCCACCGCCGTCATATCCTGATAGATGGAGGGGGTCTCCACCACAGCGCCCATGCGCCGCCGGGCACGCGCAATATCCCGCGCGGTGTTCTCCGTACCATAAAGCCGGTAGCCGCCGCGGGTGGGCGTTTGCAGTCCGCAGATCAGGCGGATCAGCGTTGTCTTTCCCGCACCGTTTTTTCCTACGAACCCATAGATGGCGCCCTTTGGCACATGCATCGAAAGGCCGTTCAGGGCTTGAAAGTGACCATAGGTCTTCCCCAGGCCTTCGGTCTCCAAGACGTATTCCATATCATATCCTCCTTGTGGTTGATATGCTCATTCTACCCCAAGGGAATTCAGAAATCAGTTAAGAAAACCGTTCAGATTTGGTTAAGATTTTTTCTCTTCGCGCGTCCCGCGCATCTTAAATCCAATGCCCCAAACAGACTCGATGCAATCCCCTGCCCCGGCATCCCGGAGCTTTTTGCGGAGATTGCTCATATGGGTCTTGAGGGAGCTCTCGGTGCAGTCAGGAGTGTCCATGGCGATCCGCTCCAACAGCTGGGACTTGGTCACCACCTGCGTGGGATTTTTCATCAGAAGCTTCAAAATGGCGTACTCCGTCCGGGTCAGGTGCACGGTCTGCTCCCCCACCCGGATGGTCCGGGTCCCGGGCTCCAAATGCAGGGGGCCGCAGGTCATGCCGTGTTCCGGCTCCGCGGCTTTCTCCCGCAGCCGCACAGCGATCCGGGCCATGAGTTCCCGCAGGGAGAAGGGCTTTTCCACATAATCCACGGCCCCCTCCAGCAGCAGCTCCACCTTATGGTCCACATCGGTCTTGGCGCTGACCACGATCACCGGCACCCCGGTGATCTTCGGCAACAGTTCCTCTCCGGAAAGGCCCGGCAGCATCAGATCCAGCAGAATCAAATCCGGCCGCTCCCGCTCCAACTGCAACAGTGCCTCCGTGCCGGAATAGGCCCGGGATACGCCATACCCCTCCCGGGTGAGCGCCTCCTCCAGGAGATTGCCGATATGGATATCATCATCGATCACCAAAATATGCTTCATGGTGTCCTCCAGCGTTTTTTGTTTGTCCTATTATAATGCGGCATACACAAACTTGCAAGCAAGAAGCTGCCCAATATTGTTTTTTCTGTCAATTATGATATACTATATGGGATATCATAAAGAATGGAGGCGATCGCCGTGCAGACACCACCGCAGTCAAATATACCCGAAACGCCCACGCCGGAGCGCCGGCCCCGCGCCGCCTTTTTCCCGGCTGCCGCACTGGTTTTTGCACTGAGCTTTCTTTTGACGGTCTATGGGCCGCTGGAACTCTACTTTACCAACCTGCGGGAATTCCCCTTTGATTTTTCCGCCCTGTTTCCGGCGCTGTGCAAGCTGTTTCTCCTGTTTGCGGCCATGGGCGCGCTGGCCTTTGCCTTTTGCCGGGTGCTGCATATCCGGCTGTTTCATACGGTGCTGGTGATCGCCGCCGTGGGCTTTGTATGCACCTATATACAGGGCATGTTCCTCTCCGGCAATCTGCCTCCGCTGGACGGCAGGGCAATCAACTGGAACGAATACCTGTCTCAGGATATTCTATCGGTCCTACTCTGGCTTTTCATGGGAACGGTCGCTGTGATTCTGGTCCGGCGTTTGGGGATGCAGCGGATGTACCGGCTGATCACCGGCCTGTGCCTGTTTCTCTCCGCCATCCTGCTGGTGACGCTCGTGACGGTGGGCATCCAGAACCACGGTTTTGCCAGAAAATATGAGGCCATTATGACCAAAAGCGGCGAATTTGAGATGTCCACGGACGAAAACCTGATCGTTTTCATCGTGGACGCTGTGGATTCCACTGCATTCCAGGAGCTTTTGCATGCGGACGACAGTCCCTTTGCCGATATTCTGACCGACTTCACCTATTATCCGGACACGGAAGGCGCCTACACCTTTACGCAGGAGTCCATCCCCTTTATTCTGACCGGAAAATGGTACGAAAATCAGGAGAATTTTGTTTCCTTCACTACCCGCGCCATGGATGAATCTCCCCTTCTCACCACGCTCAAGGCCCAGAACTACCGCATCGGTATCTATGAGGAGGTCCTCACCTACAACAACGACAATGTATACGACCTGGAAAATGCCAAGGCCCTGTCTTACAATATTTCTGATTTTAACCGGCTGGCACGGGAGGAACTGAAGCTGGTCTGGTTCAAATATATGCCGTTCCCGCTGAAACAGTTTGCCCATGTAAACATGGAGGTCTTTTCCTGGCTGATCGAGCTGGAGAGCAAGGATGAGGTCTTTCACGCGAAAAACTCGGATTTCTATGAGGATGTACAGAAGCATGAGATCGTCACCGGTCCCGACAAGTGTTTCCGCTTTATCCACATTGAGGGCGGACATGTGCCCTTCCGCTACGACAAGGACGTGAACATCATTGATGAAACCCAGGGCTCCTATCTCCAGAATCTTCAGGCCAGCATGACCATTGTGAACGCCTATTTGGAAAAGCTGAAGGAGGCTGAGGTCTACGACAACAGCGCCATCGTGCTGATGTCCGATCACGGATATGGCTACAATCAGGATATTTATATCTATGGCCGGGGCAATCCCCTGCTGGCAGTCAAGGGAAAGCATGAACACCATGCACTGGAAATCTCCGACGCACCCATCTCCTATGCGGATCTTCAGGAGGCCTATCAGCGGCTGCTGTCCGGCGCCTCCGGCCAGGAGGTCTTTGACGCCAGGGCAGGAGATTCCCGGTCCCGGCGGCTGATCTGCTATCCCTACCAGGGCGAGTTCCGCATGGAGGAGTACCTGCAGACAGGCCATGCTTCCGACATTGGCACCCTGGTCCCCACAGGCGAGATCTATATTCGTGAGGATCATAAAACCGGGTCGGATGACCTGACCCCGGGATACATTCCCGGCGCCAGTCCTTCCCCGCAAAAGAACCCGGAGGTCTCTCCGGGGGCAAGGCCCACGCCAACACAGGGGCCCGGCGGTCCCCGGCAATACGGAGCCGCACATTCTCCCGCTCCCGCGCTTCCCACGCCCTCCGCTTCCGAACCGGCAGGCCCGCGAAAATCCTAACATGCCTGTCTGATACAAATACAACAACCACACACTCAGGAGGTTTGAATCATGAAAAAAAGAATCGCCTTACTTCTCGCCGTCGCTATGCTGTTTAGTCTTTCCGCCTGCGGCGACGCCGCATCCTCGGCAGAGTCCCAGGTGGAAATCTCTGCGGCACCGACTCCCGCACCCACGCCCACACCTACTCCGGAACCCACGCCCACCCCGGCACCGGAGATCAGCTCCGTCACTGAGCCGGGGCCGGTGGGATTCACCAATCCTCTCACCGGCGAGGCTACTGAGGAGGATATCTCCGCCTACCGTCCCTTTGTGGCCATGCTCAACACCGTGGAGCAGGCGCTCCCCCAGAGCAGCTGCAGCCTGGCGGATATGCTCTTTGAGATCCCTGAAGAGGGCGGCGTCACCCGTGTGATGGGCGTGTATCAGGACATTACGGGCATCGGCAATATCGGCACCATCCGCTCCACCCGGGAATACTATCTGCATCTGGCCATGGGCCTGGATGCCATTATGGTCCATGCGGGCTGCAGCTACACCGCCACGAATCTTTTGGAGGAGACCGGCTACAACACTCTGGACTTCATGAGCCACGGCGGCCTTTACTGGCGTGACAACGCCCGGCAGGAAAACGTGGGCACCGAGCACAGCCTGTATACCTCCAGTGAAAATCTGCTGGGATATCTGGACGAGAATCCCAGCTTCCGCGCCCTCCATGAGGATGGTTTTTCCTATCCTTTCACCTTCACGGAGGACGGCACTCCCGCAGAGGGCGAAGCCGCCACGGATATTAGCGTTCCCTTCTCCAGCTACAAGCAGACCCAGTTCGTTTATGACGAGGCCTCCGGTCTTTACAACGTGTTCGCCTATGGCGAGCCCTATGTGGATGATACCACAGATACCCAGGTCGCCGTGACCAATGTCATCGTCATCCCCACCACGCAGACCACCCTCCCCGGCGACGACGGCCTCCAGCAGTTTGACCTGTCCAGCGGCACAGGCTATTATGCCTGCGGCGGAAAATATATCCCCATCCACTGGGAAAAGGGCGACACCTACGAATGCCTCCGGTTCAGCCACACCGATGGAACCCCCCTGGATCTGGGCATCGGCCGTTCGTATATCTGCATCTGCAATACCAGCTGCGCTTTTGAATTCAAGTAAACCCGCCCCAGAGTCAACTATGGCGGTTACCCGCCAGACGGAAACCTATAACATGGGAAGCGGCT
>CABSAB010000177.1 GCA_902475515.1 uncultured Eubacteriales bacterium
CCCCGGCCTCCGGTATCGGTCAGATCATGGTTTCCTGTTTGATCACAGTCCCCCGGTTCATCACGAACTCCACATGGGACAGTGCCTCGAAGGTCTCATCCACCGCATCCTTGACGGCAATGAGATTGGCCTTTTTTCCAACCGCAATGGAACCGACTTGGTCGTCGATCCTGCAGAGTTTTGCCGCGGTGATGGTGGCCGCATCTATGACCTGCTCTACGGTCAGGCCCGCCTTGTGCAGCAGCTGCAGCTCCCGCACGGGCATGGCGGCCACATGAGGCTGAGACTCCATGCGCATGGTGTCGGTACCCACCGCCACCACGCCGCCCAGCTTCACAAACCGGCGCACATTGTCTACGCAGATATCCTCCTGCTCCTTGGGGTCCGGCATCGGCGGCATATCCTTGGGCATGGGCGGCATCTTGGGGGGCTTTGCGCCCTTGGGCATAGGCGGCCGGGGGGCGTTGATGGACATCAGCGTTGGCGTACAGGTGACGCCCTGCTCCACCATGCGCTTTAGCAGCTCATCCGGCACATGGTCTGTGGGCATATGGGCAAATTCCGGCATCCCTGCCTCCAGCAGCCGGGGGATCAGGTCCGCATCCAGCACGTGGCAGGTCACCCAGACATTCCGGGCCTTGGCCGTATCCACAATGGCTTTGAGCTTCTCCACGGAGAGCACCGTGCTCTTTCCGTCCATACCCCGGCCAACGCTGGTCTTGATGCCCTCACAGCCCATGTCGATGAGCTCATTGACCGCCTTTGCCGCATCCTCCGGGGTCTTGCAGCCATAGCCGGTCTCTGCGCCGTCGCTCATCACATGATTCAGTCCGTGATACTCCGCCACGAACCGCCCTGCCGTCAGGCAGTGGGCACATTCCGGGGTCTCAATGGTCCCCCGGTAGCGCAGGAACTCCTGGGTGGGATGGTCGTTTTTGTCGTTACCCATACCGAGATCCCGGACCGTGGTAACGCCCGCCTGCGCCCAGCTTTTCAGCGCCCGGTCGTTGTATTCGATGTCCCCGGTGACGATGTGCATATGGGCGTCGATGACCCCGGGCAGCACCGAGGCGTAGCCGGACATATCATGGATCTCGTCAGCCTGCTCAAAGCTGCCGATGCCGGTGATGATGCCGTCCTCCACCAGGATGTCGGCGGTCTCCCCGCCGAAGATCTTTGCGTGTTTCAGAAGTGTTTTCATGGGACTGCCTCCTTATTTATGCACAATGTGCGCATGGGGCATGGGGCCCCACTTGTCGGGGTTACTGCCCTCGTCGGGATTGAAGGAGGAGATGCGGGGCGCCTCATCCGGCGGATAGTAGGGCGAGGGTGTTCTCCGGCAGTCGGGGCACTCCAGGAAATCCTTGTGATAGGGGGTCCGCAGCCAGCAGATGGGGCGGAGCTTCAGAATCTTCCACTCACCGTTTTCCTTGACAAATTCATTGTCATATTTGCCCGCAATCCAGAAAGCGGTATCCTTCTTAGCCTTGGTCTCGGGGTCAAATACCCGGTTGGTGTGGGGGCCGAAGATGTGCCACTGGCCCCAGGCATGAGTACCGTCCTCGCTGACCTCGATCATAGGCGAGGAAATGGTCAGCATCAGCAGGAGGAATGCCCGGTCCGTGTTGGTGTTGGACATCTGAACGCCCTGGCTGGATACGGGATTGCCGTTCACATCCACCCGGCGGCCCATGGTGTCCCAGACCCGCTTGACGTGCTCCTGGCCGATGTAGGCACCTGAATCCATGATCTCCACCCGCACATCGGGATTGGTATGGGTCCAAAGATCGTCCCAGACCTCGCCGATCTTGCCGTTCTCCATATAAAAGATGTAACGGCTCATAAGATTCTGGACCTCCACTGCGTCCGTATGGCGCGAAAGGCGGTTGACCTCCTTCTCCAGCGCTTCGATCTTTTGCAGCAATGCTTTTTCATCCATGATACGTGTCTCCTTTCGTTGTGTTTTACGCGATACTCTTTTTGTTGCAAATTTTGTGCCAATCTCATCTCTTTTTCATATGCCTGCATTTTGAATGCCGCACGGCACAAATTTTTTCAAGGTTGGCACGAACTCTGCTGTGATGATAAACAGCAACTCAACAGAAAGGAGTATACACGAAATGAAAAGAATGTCATCCCTGTCTCTGCTGCTGACCTTGGCCATGCTGCTCACGCTGCTGTCCGGCTGCGGCAGTCCCGCCGCTTCGGACACGACCGCTCCGCCGGCGGAAACTTCTTCCCTGTCCGCTGCAGAGCCCGAAGCGCCTCCCGCTGAGGCCGCCCCGGAAGCATCGGCTTCGGAAGTGGAGGAGGTAAAAACCCCCGTCCAGTCAGCCATCTCGTTTCCCCTGGACGAAACTGAGACCCTGACCTATTGGCACGATGTGGATTCTCAGCTGCTTTCCTACATCGATACCGGCGTCATTGACGATGCCCCCGCCTTTGTGGCGGCGGAGGAAGCCACCAATGTCCACATTTCGCACACCGCTGTGTCCATGGATGCAGAATCCGATCAATTCAATCTCATGGTGGCCGGCGGCGACTACACCGACCTGATTAAAAAAGCCACCAACCTCTACTCCAAAGGCTCCATCGCCGCCATGGACGACGATAGCCTGGTGCAACAATTGGTACACCGAGGCAGGCCGTCTCCTGGCCACCTGGGGCCGGGAGGGTGTCACCTATGAGCTGGACGAAAACGGCGATCCCCAGTGGACGGATTTCGTCACCAACAACCCCGATGGCATTGCAAAAATGAACGTCACCAGCCTGTACACAATGAGCGTCGGCAGCATCAACTATATGCCCACCGACACCACTGGCATGGCCCAGTACGCCATCGATGGCCTGTCCAAAATTTAGACACGTTATATCCCGCCAGACCGGCATCTTTGATCATAACCATGCTGCACCAGTGGTATGACGAGGGCCTGATCTACCCCGATTTCCTGAGCCAGGGCGGCACCGACTACCCGGACAGCAATCTCATCAACAACGGCGAAGTGGGCGTCTGGTTCACCTACGTCTCCTACCTAGAAGCGGAACAGTCTCTGCTGTGCGCCATCCTCAATGAATTCTATACGGAGGACGGCTATGACTTCTGCAACTGGGGCACCGAGGGCGAGACCTGCACCCTGAAGGATGACGGCACCCACGCCTTTACAGAGCTGATTACCAACGATGCGTATTCCCTGGGCGCCAATATCATGATGACCTACTACTTCTTCAAGGACGGCCCCTTCCAGTATGATAACGCCCGGTATCTGGCCTCCTATTCCGATATGCAACTGGAGGCCTGCGAGGCGTGGACCATGCCGTCCGCAGCCCTTCCTTTTATGAGGAATCCTGGCATAAAAATTGCAGCAAGAAAAGTAAGGCACAAATCTGCTTCTGAAAATACATCCTCCAGGAGGTCGCTTTTATGCAATCAAACTATCCGAACCTGCTCTCCCCCATCCGCCTTGGAAATGTCACCTTCCGCCACCGGATGTTCTCCGCCCCCATGGGGGCCACGGATATTACCGCAGACTGCTCCCCCGGTCCGAGAACCCAGGGCTTTTACGAGCTCCGGGCCAAGGGCGGTGCGGCGGCGGTGACCGTCTCCGAGCTGGTGGTCCATCCCGAGACGGACGGCAGCCATATGCTCCACCTGAACCTCACCACTCCCGGCAACCTGGCGGCCCACGCTTATGTGGCCGACGCCATCCGCCGCCACGGAGCGGTGCCCAGCATCGAATTTTCCCATTCCGGCCAGTACGCAGGCACCTACCTGACGGATAAGGACAAGAAGGCCTCCCTCTGCCAGTGGGGTCCCAGCGATGGGGTGCGTCCAGACGGAATGCCGGTGAAAGGGCTTTCCAAAGCACAGATCGCCGATATCGTCAAATCCTACGGCGAGACTGCCGCCATCGCCAAGCGGGCGGGCTATGAGATGATCATGGTCCACGCGGGCCACGGCTGGCTCATCAACCAATTCCTGTCTTCCTGGTTCAACAAACGCCGGGATGAATACGGCGGCAGCTTGGAAAACCGGGTACGCTTTGCCCGGGAGATTTTGACCGCCATTCGGGCGCAGGTGGGGCCGACATTCCCCATTGAGCTCCGTATGAGTGGCGCGGAGCTGTTCGACGGGGGCTATGGCCTGGAGGAGGGCTGCAAGATTGCCCACGCTCTGGAGGACCTGGTGGACCTGATCCATGTATCCGCAGGCTCCTATCAGTTTGGCTTTTTCAACACGCATCTTCCCATGTTCTCACCCCACGGAAACAACGTCTACCTGGCGGCGGAGATCAAAAAACACGTCACAAAACCCGTTGCCACCATCGGTGCCATCAACGATCCCGCCATGATGGAGGAGATCATTGCCTCTGGCAAGGCTGATGTGATCTATATGGCCCGGGAGCTGCTGGCGGACCCGTTCCTGCCAAACAAGGTTCTGTCCGGCCAGGAGGACACCATCGTCAAATGCCTTCGCTGCTTCACCTGCATGGCGGAGCGGCCCG
>CABSAB010000178.1 GCA_902475515.1 uncultured Eubacteriales bacterium
GTCCTGCCTCGTCCGCCTGCACCCCAACGTCGCGAAGGAGAGCCGTATTCCGCCACAGGGCCGTCATACCAAAATGCCCGCTGGTACAACTGGGTCATAAAGCCGCTGCCGGAAACCATTAGGTCGCATTGGGCAGAATCCTGCATACAGCCCCGCACATAGGGTCCATCCAGTGCCTGCTCTGCGTCGGCTTCAATCCGCTTCAGGGCAAAGCCGTGCCAGGTTTGCAGATAGTGTTGGCCTTTCCGCTTGCCCCGTTCTCCTCTCCGGCAATTGTCCACCCAGACTGCAGCTGTAGACAACTCCCATGCCCGATGAATGCCCCAATAGGAGGCGGGCCGGATTCCGGGGGGAAGGGAGGTGGCGTCCCGGCGATCCTGCAAAAGCCACACCAGCTTTAAATGTTGGCCCGAGGCCAGGAGCGATTCCGCGATGGCCTTGGGGTTGTCAGAGTAGCCTTTTCCATAGTAGCTGCAAAAGACGACCTTCCTCTGATTAATTGGAAAGAGCCGGAAGATCCGCCGGAAGATTGCACAGAGATATGAATCCATCTTGCTCATGGCGTTTCCTCCCTTTGAAATATGCTGCGATGCCGCCAGACTACAAAGATGCGATAGCCCAGGATCAGGGCCTCGGCAACGGAGACGGCGCAGCCCAGTGTGATCATATTCATATGACCGGTGAAATATAGAATTGCCAGATTCACCATGTGGAGCACGGAACCGAAAATGACGGAGTAGTTGGCGTGCTCTGTAAGTCCCATGGCGGTGAGGGTGGGAAAGCCTAAAATATAACTGGGGAGTGTAATGACCCCGACAGGAAGCATTGCCCGCAGAACGTTGGCGGCGGGAGCAAAATCCGGCCCAAAAAGCAAAACACATATAGGTTCCGCCCAAATAAACACAGCGGCACAGAAGAGGAAGATCAACGGTTCAAAAATCAGCAAAATCTTGCGGACCAGCTTAAAATCCCGGTTTTTTACCATGTATGGGTATAGGCTGTCTGAGATGGGGGACAAAGCGCTCCTGCCGGTGGTGATCAGCCGGTCTGCAGAGGAATAATAACCAACTGTGGCACCAGAGGCAGAGATCATATCCAAAATGACTGTGTTTAAGGCGGAATAGGCAGTGGTGGCAATGCGAGAATAGAAGAAGGTAGAGGATCGCTTCAGACTCCGGATGACTTCGGACCAGTTTGGAGCGGTGAAATGGATGTCTAATTTTCGGCTGAGGTGCACCAGAGTCAAGCCCAAGGCAGCCAGACACCCGATGGCATTGACAGCCGGGACCATCCACACATCCTCCGGGGTCTTCATAAATGCCACAATGCCCAAAGTGAAAAAGGCTTTGATGCAGACGGTACGGACGGTAATCGCGGACATCTTTTCCAGACCGCGATAAAGATAATCCGGAATGAGAGAATTGATGGCGGTACCGCAGAAAAACAGCAGATAAAGCCCTTGCCTTTCCCGCCAGGCAGGGATCACCTGACACAGCACAACCAGAGCGGCCAGGGATATGACGATGAGCAGAAGCTTGGCCAGGGTTGTGGCGGTGAAAATCCGGCTGACCTCAGCCCGATCGTCCCGGCTTCTGGCGACCTCCTGGGTTCCGGAGAGGAGAAAACCAAAGTCAATTACCAATTGGAAATAAACCATGATGGCAGTGGCAGCGCCCAAAGTGCCGTATACCGTCGGGCCCAGGATGCGCGTTTCGTAAGGGACTACCACAAGGGACAGGAAGTAGTTGGAAAAGGTGAGCAGGTACAGCATGAATGTATTTTGCAGCAGGACCTGCTTGCTGTTTGCCAGCTTGAATTTCGGATTCAAATCAGATGCCTCCTATTTGGAATTCTTCTTTTCTTTCCACTCCAGCAGGAGCGCAGGCAGCCGGTACTGGCGGTGACGGAGAAAAAACAGAATGACCCGCTGGGAGCGGGTGAGAACATGGTAGTATTTCGACGTTCTGTATGTGGGAAAGTGGCTGGTCAGGTATTCCAGAAACTGTGGGATCAAGGGGTGGTGAGGATCCTGCAGTAAGACCCGGTAACAGGCATAGCTGATGTGTTGTAAGGTCATGCCACACAACTCTTCCTGAAAACGGGTAAAGCATTGCCGGCTGCGGTACCATGCAAATACTTGATCCAGCGCCAGAAGAATTTCACGGTTTCGGGAGGGATCGTTTCCCCGCATAATGGAACCGGTTCGAAGCAAATACCGGTATAGAGGAACGTGCAGGCCCACAATGGAGTTCGCTTCCAGAAGCAGATTTTCCGTCGTATATAAATCCTCATACCATAGCCGCTCTGGATAGCGAATGCCACTTTTCAAAAACAGCTCTCGCCGCCACAGGCGGGCGCAAGCGCTGGGAGTATCCAGCAACATAGCCGGACATTGGGCAAGGGTGCAAACTTGGTCCGGGGGGAGACGGTGACGCTGCAGGCCGGTGGGGACACTGCCGCCTTCCGGCCAGAGCTCCAGGAAGAAGGCGATCACATCGGGATGGTGAAATTTCTCCACAGCTTGACTCAGGATGGATAAAGCCTCAGGCGAAATGGTGTCGTCCCCATCCAGGAAAAACAAGTATTCTCCCTGCGCTGCCTCCAGGCCGGTGTTGCGGGCGCCGCCCAGGCCAAGGTTTTTTTGGTGTATGACGCGAATCCGATTGGGGCACCGGGCGGCCAAGGTGTCACAGAGAGGGCCGCTGCGCCCATCGGTGGAACCGTCGTCTACCAAAATGATTTCATAGTCTGTTTCGGTACTGTTTAAAACGGAGCTGACACAACCAGTGAGATATGAGGCCACATTATAGACCGGAATGACTACACTGAATCTCATAATACCTCCTATGCAAGCCTGCCTTTGGTACGGAACAAAAACCGTAGCAGGCGGTAATGACGTCCCTCTAAAAGCCGGAAGACCAGCTTCCGAGACCGGGACAGATGCGCAAGATACAGGTTGCTCCTGTAGTCCGGAAAATGATGCTCCAAGTAACGTTGGAATTCACCCAGAAGAGGATGCCGGGGGGCTTCTGTCAGGACACGCACCGAAGCGGCCAGGTATACATGGTCGATGCAGAGGCGGCATAAGATTGCGTGGTATTGTTTCAATAGCCCTTGCCTCTGGAACCAGGACAGCAGATCGTCAAAGGCGTCTAGGATCTCCCGGTTTCGCGCTACATTTCCGGAACGCATGATGGAGCCGGGGCGTTGTAGATAGTGGTAGAGGGGATCGGGCAAGGTGACAATGGATTTGGCCAGCACAAAGAGCTTCACGGTGGTGCGCAGATCCTCGTACCAGACCCGGCTGGGGAAGCGGATCCCAGAGGAGAGAAACAAGCTCCGCCGCCAGATCCGGCAGCATGCGCTGGGGATGGAGAGGAGAAACTCCGGCTTTTGCCTGGTGGTGAAGGGAGTATCCAGCTGAACGGCGTTTGCGCAGTAGGGGGTTCGATGCCCCTCCCCATCGTCTGTGAGAAACTGGAAGGCGATGATTTCTGCCCCAGTCTTCCGAATGGCTTCTTTCAGAGTGGTCAGGGCGTGGGGCGGAATGGTGTCATCGCTGTCCAGGAAAAAAAGATATTCCCCTCTGGCTGCCTCCAGGCCGCTGTTTCGGGCTCCGCCCAGGCCAAGGTTCTCCTGATGAATCACCCGCACCAGGCCGGGATGCGCTTCCGACAACCGGTCGCACAGCCCGGGGCTGATGCCATCGGTGGAGCCGTCGTCTACCAGGAGGATTTCACAATCTGCCCAGTCTCCGGCGAGGACAGAGGAGAGGCAGCTCTCCAGGTAGTTGGCAGTGTTGTACACGGGGATGACAATGGACAGAACCACGGGGCTCATCACCTCACTGTTTTGCGTGTTGCAGAGTTGTTGGAGCTGTCTGGTCCGGATACCGGCGGATACGGACCAGATAGTAGATCCCGGCCAGTATGGCAGACAGGTAAATGGAGGCGTTGGGCCGGCGGAGCACGCCGGCGGTGTTGTACACATGGGCCATGCACAGCAGAAATGCGATGCCGTAGGAGGCGGCTTCTACGGTGAAATAGCGCTTGGCATTTTTACATAGGGCCCAGATGATGAGATATACAAAGTATGCCAGGAACAACAGATATGCGGCCAGACCCACCCCGCCGTAAAGGTAGTAAATGCCGTGAAGATCGTTCTCCACATCGTAGATGTTGTTTCCAACAGAGAAGCGGGCCAGATTGATGCCAAAGAACCTGGCGCTCAGGGGAGAATCCTCCATGAGCATCTGGGCAAACAGCAGCTTCTTCTCCCGTACGGAGGCAAACTCCCGGACATTGATGGTGTAGTTAAACATCTCCATGGTCTTTTCGGCCCCAAAAATCTGCACGAAATCCTTGACGTAATGCTGGTATACCGGCGTCAGCTCCTGAATCAGGCGTTCACGCTCCGATTCGGTGAGGCCGCTTTCCTCCTCTGGCGCCTCCGTCTCCTCGGTGGTGCCGGGAGTGGTATGGGTGGGTTTCGGCTT
>CABSAB010000179.1 GCA_902475515.1 uncultured Eubacteriales bacterium
GGTCGTTACATAGGGGTTGAACATGGTCTTCCCTCACAGTTTTTACTCAGTCATGGCCCCGGCCACAGTTTTGACCGTGCGCATCAGGCCCAGGGCCCGCTTGGCCCGGTCCAGCTTTTCCTGTGCCCCCTCCCCCAGGAATGGGCGCAGGGCTTCCAGCAGCGTGGTTTCCGCCGTATGCGCACCGCTGCCGGAAAAGGCTGCCATCAGAGGGGCCAGCTTCTCCGGTGATAATCCTCCCATGGCCGGTTCGGCCGCTTCCTGCGGCTCAGTTTCCGGTGCGGAGGGGCTAAGGCCCAGTTGCTTTGCCATGGCTTCCAGCTGTTCCATGGCCCCGGGCTGCTCTAAAAAGCCGCTGATGGCGGCGCTCAGATCATCCATGGTTCAGCTTGCTTTCCATCTGCTTCAGGAGCTTTTGGACCTCCGGGTCCTCCAGCAGAGGGCCCATGAGGTTCTTGACCTGGCCGGTGTCCCCACGCTTGAGCGCCTGGCCCGCTGCCTGCAGCGTACTGCCGCCGTCGCGGTTTAACAGCCCCAGCAGGCGTTTGCCATCGGCGCTGTTCAGCAGTTGCTTTGCCTGCTGTTCCTTTTCATTTTGACCCATAAAACATTCCTCCTTCCTGTAGTACCAGTCTATGCCAGGGAATGAAAAAGGTGTACGATCTTTATGAAGCTATTGGTTTTTTCCGACTCCCACGGCTGCCTTTCTACCATGGAGCAGGCGGCAAAACAGGAGTCGCCTGCGCATATCCTGCACCTGGGAGACCATCTCCGGGACGCGGAGGCCCTCCGGGATAAGCTCGCCGTCCCCCTGACCGCCGTGCCGGGAAATTGCGACGGCCTGTCCGGCGACCCTGTGCGGCTTGTGAAGCTTGGCGGAAAGCGGATCTATATGACCCACGGCCATCTCCACGGGGTAAAAATGCACTATCAGCGCATCCTCTACGCCGCTCTGGAGGCGGAGGCGGACCTGCTGCTCTTCGGCCACACGCACCGGCCGGAATGCTTTTACGAGCGCGGGCTCTGGGTGATGAACCCCGGTGCCTGCGGAAAAAACGGAACCTACGGGGTCGTGGAGATCACCTCGGATGCGATCACCTGTCAGGTGAAAACCCTTGCAAACTAAGGAGTGTCTTTCATGCTGCTGACCATTGACATCGGAAACACCAACATGGTATTCGGAATTTTCAAGGAGGAGGAAATGCTGGGGTCCTTCCGGCTCTCCACCAATTCCACCGCCACCTCCGACGAGCTGGGGATCATGGCCGTGGCCTATTTCGAGCGCTTCGGCTACCGGGCCGAGGACGTCAAGGCCTGTATCATCGGCTCTGTGGTGCCCCAGGTGATGTACTCCATCACCAGCGCCATCATCAAATATTTCGGCGTGGAGCCCCTGGTGGTGGGCACCGATGTGGACACCGGGCTGCGGTTCGACCCCCGGTGCTATGAGACAGGCCGTCTGGGCACGGACCGGGCCGTGAACTGCATTGCCGCACTGGAAAAATACGGCGCACCGTTTCTGATCCTGGACTTCGGCACCGCCACTACCATCGACGCTGTTGGCCCCGACGGCATCTATCTGGGCGGCACCATCGGCCCCGGCCTTCAGGTAAGCCTGGATGCCCTGGTCTCCCGCACGGCCATGCTCCCCCGGGTGGAGCTGCAAATGCCCCCCACAGTCCTGGGGCGCAACACCATTGAGCAGATCCAGGCCGGCGTGGTGGGCGGCTATGTGGGCAACATGGAGTATCTGGTCCGCCAGGTGATCCATGAGATGGGCTGCGAGGGCATCAAGGTCATCGCCACCGGCGGCCTGTCCCGGATGATCGCCCAGCAGACGGACCGCATCACCATCGTAGACACCCGGCTGACCCTGGACGGCCTCCAGATGATCTATGACCGAAACCGGGACGCCAAACCCATTGAAGTGAAGAACGACGAATAAAAAAGCGCCCCCATCGAACAGATGTCCGATGGGGGCGTTTTACTGTGCAAATAAAGGATTTACAGCACCTTTTGCAGCCGGTCCATGGCTTCCTCGATGCAGCGGGTGGGGCAGGCCAGATTAAAGCGAATATGTCCTTCTCCATCTCCCCCGAAGGTAGAACCATCGTTGACGAAGACCTGGGCCGACTCCAGCTTCTTCATCAATTCCTCCTGGGAAAGTCCCATGCAGCGCAGGTCCACCCATTGGAGATAGGTTCCCTCCAGAGGCGATAGCACCGCACCGGGGATCATGGCAGGAAGCCGCTTCCGCAATACAGCCCGGTTCTTTTGCAGATGCTCCAGCAGACCGTCCAGCCAGCCGCTTCCGCCCTCGTAGGCCGCCGTAGCGGCGGCATAGGCAAAGGTGCCCAGGAATTCGCCGCAGTGAACCTCTTGGTCCTCCCGGAACTTCTTCCGCAGCGCTTCATTTTCAATGATGATGTTGCTCAGCGCATTGCCCGCCAGATTGAAGGTCTTGCTGGGCGCTGTGCAGATGATGGCCCGGTCCCGCAGCTCCGGCACCGCCTGGGTCAGCACCATATGCTTCCCGGTGAAATCCAGATCAAAGTGGATCTCATCAGACAGTACATAAAGCTCATTTTCCAGGCAGATCTCTCCCAGGGTACGAAGCTCCTCCTCCGTCCACACCCGGCCCACGGGATTGTGGGGGGAACAGAGCATCAAAAGCTTGGAATCCTTGGCCTTTTCCCGGAGATCGTCAAAGTCCATGGAATAGCGTCCGTCCTTGTTGATCAGCGGATTTTCCACCACGCGGCGTCCGTTTTTCTCCACGGAGCCCCGGAAGGGCGGATATACCGGCGTCTGAATGATGACCCCATCTCCGGGGGCAGTCAGGGTGCGGATGGCGATGCCCATGGCGAGCACTACCCCGGCGGTCTGAACGGCCTGGCCCGGCTGGATCTCCCAGCCGTGGCGGCGCTTCATCCAGGCCTGCAGGGCCGCGTCGTAACGGTCCTTTTCCGGGGGCGCGTAGCCGAAGCAGCCCTGATCCACGATCTCGTGCATGCCCGCCGTGATGGCGGGGGCCAAATTCAGACGCATCTCCGCCACAGAGAAGCTGATGATATTCGGATCGGTGATTCCTCTTTCCGCCACGAAGGGGTGGACCCCGCCGCCGGTATTGAGGGTGGTAAAATCATACTGCATTTTTGTCACCTCTTGGAAGTAATGGAATTTTAATTCAAAATTGGCATTGATTTTTGACGCATTTTTGATGTTTTTGGACCATTTTCGGCATACTTTGGACCATTTTTTGAATGATTTTGGCACCATTTTAGCACAGATTTATTTCGATTACAACCGGCTGCCCCCAGAAATATGCCCCCGGCGGTCTCTGAAGGCCGCCGGGGGAAATTTTAGGATCTGGGAATTCTGACATCCTCATCATAGCTGAGTGCCGGGGGCATCTGCCAGCCGGTGTGATCGGTGTGCAGGAGATGGTGGGCGGTTTCGCCGCAGGGATCGCCCAGGAATTCCTTGTAGAGGGTCTGGACCTCGGGATTTTCGTGGGAGAAGCGCAGGGGGTTGTTTGCATCGTAAGCATAGAGCACCTTGCCCCGCTCCTCTGCCCGCTCCTCGTTATAATGGATGGGCTGGCCGCCGCCGCCCACACAGCCGCCGGGGCAGGCCATGACCTCTACAAAGTCATAATGGACCTCCCCACGCCGGAGGGCACGGATGAGCTTTCGGGTATTGCCCAGGCCGCTGACCACGGCGGTACGGACCTTGACCCCCGCCACATCGTAATCAGCCTCCTTCCAGCCATCCACGCCGCGGACCGCCAGGAATGTCTTGTCCGGGTCCGGGTTTTCGCCGCTCAGCACATAGGCACAGGTGCGGAGGGCCGCCTCCATGACGCCGCCGGTGGCGCCGAAGATCACGGCCGCGCCGGTGCCGGTGCCCAGGGGGGAATCAAACTCCGATTCCGGCAGGGCGGCGACATCCAGCTGGTCCGCGGAGATCATCCGGCACATTTCACGGGTGGTGATGGAGAAATCCACATCCTTGCCGGCACCGGCGTCGTTGATATTGGGGATCTCCAGCTCCGCCTTTTTGGCAAGGCAGGGCATGACGGACACACAGACGATCTTGTTCGGGTCCACGCCGATCTTCTTGGCGAAATAGCTCTTGGTCACAGCACCGAACATCTGCTGGGGGGATTTGGCCGTGGAAAGCTCCGTGACCATATCCGGATACTGGCTCTTGAGAAAGCGCACCCAGCCGGGACAGCAGGAGGTGAACATGGGATACTGATGTTCCTTGCCGTCCTGCATCCGGCGGAGAAACTCCGTACCCTCCTCCATGATGGTGAGGTCGGCGGAGAAGTTGGTATCAAAGACATAGTTAAAGCCGATGCGGCGCAGGGCGGTTGCCAGGCGGCCCTCGGTAGCCACCTCCGGCGCTAGGTCAAACTCCTCGCCCCAGGCTCTCTGTCTGGGATATGGTGGGCACCGGCTCCCATACCACCG
>CABSAB010000180.1 GCA_902475515.1 uncultured Eubacteriales bacterium
CCTCCATCCCAAGGCGGGCCTTGATGGAAATGTCTATGGCCCGACGCTCCGGCGGCGGTGATGCTGGGCCGGGGTCTGGTGGCGGACCCGTCTCTGGCTGAAAAATGCCGGGGCGGCGTCGGAGCGGACCGCGATACCCTGGAGGAGTTCTGCCAGGTGTTGTTTGACGAGACCGCCTCCCGGCTGGGCAGCCCCCGGAGCACCATGTTCCGCATGAAGGAGCTGTGGAGTTATTTTATCCTGCTGTTTGACCACCGGGAGAAATACCAAAAGGCTCTGCGAAAAACCACCAGCGTCACAGAATTTCAGGCTGTGGTGGCCCGCATTTTCAGGGAACTGCCCCTGCGGGAGGAAGCGGAGCTGTAACGGCAGAAAAGGACAGCGGCATAAAAAGCCGCTGTCCTTTTTATACACGGACGGTCCCACCCGCATCATAGAAAAACCGCTCGATCCGCTTCACACGGATTTTTTGGTTGCTCCAAAACCGGCAGACACAGTCGTAACCGCCGTCCTGCGATACAATATAGTATGTATCCCCGGGATCTTTCTGAATGCGCGCGCCCAGATAGGACGAAAGCTGAAAATCCAGCGCGTTTGGCGTTCCCGTTTCAATGGAAATATACTGCTTCCGGGCCTGAATCCGCTCCAGCTCCTTGTGCAGCTCCATGGTGATACGCGCCGCATGTCTGCTGTAAAAGAATACGATCTCGTCCCACATGGTCAGCCCCAGCAGGGAGATCCCCTCCAGCGCCCTGCCGCTCTCGTTTTCATAATCGATCAAAAAACATGCCATACGTGTTCATCCCCCGCAATAAAAATGCACAGCCGAAGCTGTGCAAAAAAACGCAGGGCTCCGATTGTCGCCAAACAAAACTTCATCAGCACTAAAAAATAGCCTGCAAAGTAGAGCCTGCATTTTTATCGGGAAATAAAAACACAAGCTATTCCTTAGTGTGAAATATGAAGTTTGTTTGGCACGTTCAGTATAACACGATTCAATGATAAAGTCAATTGGCCCGGGAAATGAACGCGCCAAAAGCAACCCCCTCCAAGGGCAATGCCTTTGGCGCGTTCCATGGAACCTATATCCTCGATGCCGCGTCGTAGCCGGAGCGTGTGGCCCCCCGGACATTTTTCGCCACCACGCAGTCGCCGATTGGCTCAAAGAACAAGCTCAACCCCCGGAACTGCTCCGCCGCCTGGGCCCGGGCCCGCATGCCCGCCGCCAGCACCACCGTATCCGCCGGGATCAGCGCCCGGTTTCCGTAGGAATCGGCCACCTCCATACCCTCCGGGGTGATGGCGGTGCATTTCACGCCGCAGTAGTAGGTGACGTATTCATCCATATGCTCCACCAGGGCCTGCCGGGGGATGGAGTACTCCTCCTGGGCAACGGCCCCGGTCATCTCAATGAGGGTCACGTCCTTGCCCAGGTACATGGAAAGGTACAGCGCCGTTTCGCAGCCCACCAGGCCGCCGCCAAGAATGGCAATGCGCTGCCCCATATCCTCGCCGGAAAGGCCCATCTCATAGCACCGCTCGGCGGTGATGACGTTCTTCCCGTCCACCCCGGGGATGGGCGGGATGATGGGGTCCGCACCCACGGCGGCCAGCACCGCATCGGGCGCCATGGACGAAACCAATTCCGGCGTGGCCTCAGTGCCGAGGCGGACATCCACGTTCAGCTTTTCCAGCATGTGGATCTGGTAGTCCATGAACTTCTCCAGGTCCTTTTTAAACTCCGCCTGCCGGGAAAAGATCAGCTTGCCGCCCAGGTGGTCCGCCTTTTCCAGCAGCGTCACCCGGTGGCCCCGCCGGGCGGCGGTGATGGCCGCCTGCATCCCCGCCGGGCCGCCGCCCACGATGACGACGTTTTTCTGTCCGGCGGGCGGCTCCTCCAGCAGCTTCAGCCGGTATTCCCGCCCCACAGTGGGATTCACCGAGCAGGCGAAGGCTGTGTTCCGTCCGTAGTCCAGGCAATGGAAGCAGCGGATGCAAGGGATGATCTCGTCCGCCTTGCCGTGCAGCGCTTTATCCGGCACAAAGGCGTCGGAGATGGTGCCCCGGGCCATGGCGACGAGGTCCGCACCGCCGGTTTTGATGGTCTCCTCCATCAGCGCTGGGTCCTGGAAGGCCCCCAGGGTCAGCACGGGGATGTGGATCTCTCCGCTCTCCTTCACCGCCCGGGCCAGATACGCGTTGCAGCCCGCGGGCAGGAAGTTGTTGGGGTGCATGATGTGCTCCGTCTCGCTGTAAAAGCTGCCGCAGGAGATATGGGCAATGTCGATGCGGTCCTGGATCAGCTTCAAAAACGCCACGCAGTCCCGCTCCGTAAAGCCGCCGGGAGTCAGCTCGCTGCCGGAGACCCGGTATTCGATCAGAAGCCGCCGCCCCACCCGCTGGCGAATGGCGTCCAGGATCATGATGGCGAATTTCGCCCGGTTTTCGAGGCTCCCGCCGAATTCATCCTTCCGGGTGTTATACTTGGGGGAGAGCATCTGGGAGAGCACCAGCCCATGGCCTCCGTGAATGAGGATCATGTCAAAGCCGCAGTCAAGGGCTGCCTCCGCCGCGTCGGCGTAGGTCCCGGCAATGCGCTCCATGACGGGCCGGGTGAGCATGGGATATTTCTTCCCGTGGCCGTTTACCGTGTAGGACACCAGATTCCCGTCCTCGTCATAGCCATGGTATTCAAAGGCCAAAAGCTCCAGAGAGATCTTAGCCCCATAGTAATGTACCGCATCCGTCAGCTGCCGCCACATCCGGTGGTTCTTCTGGGGAAAGATGTTCTCGTGGGCATGGACATCATCCTGGGGTTTGTAGATGTCCATGTTCTGGGCGGAGAAGGTGATATTGGCCGAGCCGCCCTTGGCTTTGTTGGCATAGTAGGCGATCACCGCCTCGTTTGGATATTCCTCCAGTCCCGCCAGCAGATGGGTCCCCGCCGGCGCGGACCAGATGCGGTTTTTAAAAGTTACACCCCCAATGGTAATGGGAGAAAACAGGTGCGGATATGGTACGTTCATCCGGATGCCTCCTAAATTCTAATGTGTATCTGCATCATACCATACAGAGGGGAACGGAGCAAGTCTCTTATAAAAGACTTCGGCGCGGCACCTGCCGGATCCATCGGTTTTACCAAAATACACAGCCGCGCTGCGGCGACTTTCTTTTGGAAGAATGGTTGACGGATTCGGGATTGTGCCGTATAATATTTCAGGTAAACCTGTAACATTGCCTTTTTATGGGCAAATTTCAATACGGAGGTCATAACAATGAAAGAACTGTATGTTGTAAACTGCTGCCGTACCGCAGTGGGCTCCTTCCAGGGTTCTCTGTCCAACACCCCCGCGTCTGATCTGGGCGCTGTGGTGGTCAAGGAGGTTCTGAACCGTGCCGGCGTGAAGCCCGAGCAGGTGGACGAGCTGATGTTTGGCTGCATCCTCACCGCCGGCCAGGGCCAGAACCCCGCCCGTCAGGTGGCTGTGAAGGCCGGTCTTCCCTTCTCCGTTCCCGCGTACACCGTGGGCATGGTCTGCGGCTCCGGCATGAAGTCCGTCATCGAGGCTGGCCGTGCCATCCTCTCCGGCGACGCGGACGTGATCGTCTGCGGCGGCGCTGAGAACATGACCATGGCTCCCTACTCCGTGCCCACCGCCCGCGGCGGCGCCCGGATGTTCAACACCAACATGGTGGACACCATGGTAAACGACGGCCTGTGGGACGCCTTCAACGGCTATCACATGGGCACCACCGCTGAGAACATCTGCGACGTGTGGGGCATCACCCGCGAGGAACTGGACGAGTTCGCCGCTTCCTCCCAGGCCAAGACTGCCGCTGCGCAGGCTTCCGGCCGTTTTGACGACGAGATCGTTCCCGTGATGGTCAAGAAGAAGAAGGAAATGGTGGAGTTTAAGGTGGACGAGTTCCCCCGCGCTTCCACCAACATGGAGTCCCTTGCCAAACTGCGCGGCGCCTTCCCTGTTGGCCCCGACGGCGTGGAGGACACCGTGGTTCATACCTTTGAGGTCACCGGCATTCATGAGGCTGACACCAAGAAGCATGTTCAGCGCGTCACCGCCGGCAACGCTTCCGGCATCAACGACGGCGCTGCCGCCATCGTGCTGGCTTCCGGCGAGGCTGTGAAGAAGTACGGCCTGAAGCCCATGGCCAAGCTGGTCTCCTGGGGCCAGGGCGGTGTGGATCCCAAGATCATGGGCGTGGGCCCCGTGCCCGCTTCCCGTCAGGCCATGGCGAAGGCTGGCCTGAAGATCGAGGACATGGACCTCATTGAGGCCAACGAGGCCTTTGCGGCACAGTCCATCGCAGTTGCCCGTGAGCTGGGCTTCGACATGAGTAAGGTCAACGTTAACGGCGGCGCCATCTCCATCGGCCCTTCTTCACAGCCTCGCCGGAAGCCAGCACGATGGCGGCAGCGCCGTCGTT
>CABSAB010000181.1 GCA_902475515.1 uncultured Eubacteriales bacterium
GTTCCGGATCCGCCCGGTACAGGTCCACCAAAGGGACCTCCCACGACGCTGCCGGAACTGCCAGGGAATCCACCAGGGCCTGGGCGTCCGCCTTGAGCTCCTGGGCATTCTCGTACCGCTCATCCTGCCACACTTGGCAAATGATCTTGTCGGTATAGCTGTGGTTTTCCACGTAATCCTTGCCGCCGTTGACGCTTCCGATGGTCAGCCCATTGGCCCCCATGGGGTAGATGCGGGTCACAAGCTCCGTGGATGTACCCGTGTACATGGCCCGCCCACGCATGGAGGCGCTCTCGGTGAGCACCACGTCGCTGACGGGCTCTGTCTGGGGATACTGCACACGGCAGACCCGTTTTGCCGTGTCGAACTGCATGGCGCAGCTGTAGCTGTTTTGGGCCTCCAGTGCGATATCCAGCGGAGTGCCGCCGCGCTCCAGGTTGACGCTCCGGCGCTGAGAATTTGCCTGGTCATAGGTCACGGTCCACCCCTGGGGCACGATCTCCGCCATGGTGGCGCTGATGGCGCTGGTGTTGTTGTAATAGGAAAAACGGACGCTCTCCCGCCAGTCTCCCAGGTCCAGCTCGCAGTCGATGTCTGCCAGGGTCTGGCTGCTGGCGTCAATGCCCTTGATCACATAGGTCTGATCCTCCGTGGTCTCGTAGATCAGCGCCTCCTCGGCCAGACGGCTGTACATGGGATCGTCCAGGGGCATTTCAAAGTGCAGGGTGTTACCGGGTGGCCTCCAGCTGATCCTTGAGGTCCTTAGTATCGGTGTTGTACTTGGTCTCCCAATCCTGCACCGACTTCTGGATGTCCTCAATGTTCAGGTCCTTGTAACCCTGGATCGTGGTGTTTGCGGTCTCCAGCAGGGCCTGGGTGGATTTCAGCTCCTCGTTTTTGGTGTTGAAATCCCCCTTGGAGACAAAGTTCTTGCCGATCTCCGCGGATACCGCCTTGTCGATGTCCTCGGTGTAGCTATCGCCGAGGATGGTTTTCAGCCATTCCAACATGATTGATTCCTTTCTGCCGCTTTCCTTTTTGTCCGGCAAGTCCCGGTAATGCGGCGGCCGGTATTATTCTCCCCCGGCAGGGTTGATTTTGGGTATAACAAAAGCCCACACCCAGAAGGGTGCAGGCTGTGTTATATGAAATTAGATGCCCGGGACAATATCCCGGATGCCTTTTACAGCTCTATAAGCTTTTTGCATCAGGCTGTTTTCCTGTAGGTATTCCAGCCCTTTCAGAGTGATGCGGATGTCTCTGGCGTCCACGCTTGTCCCATTCATGTAAGATCGGATTTGGACGCCTTTGATGTACCCGACGTCCTGCATCATCTCCAGATATTTGATCCAGCGCTCCCGGCTGACGCCCAGGACCTCCGGAGCGATCTGCTCCGTGTCAAAGCTGGGGTAGTCCATGGATGCCTCCAGTGCCGACAGGATCATGTATACCGCCTTGAAATTATCCATAGCTTACTCCTCTCCACGGCGGAAATCAGTACCACATAACGAGCCGATCTGTGCTGGTGTCGCCGTCCTTAGCCATTTCAGCCAGCGCTTGAACGGCATGGCCCCTATAGCTGCCGCCATATGGAGGTTCATACCCTTTTACGTTTTCCACAGAGATGATTTCCTCGGTGGCGAGATCAACCACAATGTGCCCCGTTTCCTGACTATCCTCGGGGATGAAATCAGCCTCCGCCACGGTTTTTCCTATTTTTATGTTTTTTAAGCGAAGCATAGAAATTCTCACTCTCCTGCTGATAGTTATATTTTTTGCTGGTGATCCTATGGGCCTCATCCTGAGACAGCCCTTGATCCATCAAGTCATTTTCCATGATTTCGTGATAGAGCAGCGTCATATCATGCGGCTCTGGAGTGCCATTGATGAGCCGCTGCCAGGACTGCGCCATGGCAAAATCCGGGGCAAATCGTTTCGGCTCCGGTCCGCCCAGGTCGTGAGCATCTAAAAAGATGAATCTCTTGATCCTGGCAATGTCCCCTTGTGCAAATCCGGTGTTCTCTGCAATGCGCTTGGCGTCGGTACGCATAGAACGAACAAGGCCATAATACCGATTCGCATGCTCCCTGGCGGCCTTACTTTCAACGTCGGTAATTCTCGCGCCGCTGATCGCCTTAATTGTAGCATAATCCTCCGGATTTTCAAAGGCTTTTTTCGCTTTCCACGTAGCTTTTCCGGCCTCACTCCGCCCGAAGGTCCCGATCTGAGACCGGGAGGAATCCTTCCGCCGCCCGGTTTGCCGCAGGAAGTCCGCCTCTTTCTCGCGCCAAGACTTGAGCCGCACCGCCGCCTCGGTGGTGTCGTAGCCTCCGGCCTCCATGGCAACATACTCCCGTTTCCACCTGCGGATGCCGCGATCAAAATAGCGCTGCTGCTCCATGGCTTCGTACTCGGTGAGCTGTTTTCCGTTGTAGGTGTATTTCTTGGCATTGTAGGCCGCCAGCTGCTCCTCGGTGTAGGCCGGGGTGAAGCCCGGGAAGAACGGGTGGAAATTGTGCCTGCAGTTATACCCGCCCAGCCCCAGCCCGGTGCCGTTTCGGTAGCCGGTGCCGTTCGTCAGCGTGGTATACCCCGGAGTTTCCCCGCGGAGGGAATAGACCTTGCCCTGCCACCCGGCATGGTTTGCCACGCCGTCCCCCGTCCGGGCTCCCGCATGGGCCGTGACCTCTACCAGATCGCAATCCAGTTCCGCAGCCAGTTCCTCCTGGATCTGCATGGCGTTCTGATTGACGCCGGTCACCAGTGCCCGCCGGACCGCCACCTCCACGTTGTCCACATGGCCGCTGGGGTATATGCAGGATTACAGCAAGTATATTGCCCGGACCCAACTTCTGCTTCGCACCGGTGAGGCAAAGCTGGATGCGGCGATCTATTACCACAGTTATAATAATGATCGATGGGATTTTGATGCGTTCTATCATGATGATTCCCTGGAAAAAGCCGGATACAGCTATGAATTTATTGATCCCAGTTCGCTGTGCTTGGAGCATGCAGTAGTGGAAAACGGCGTATTCGCGCCGGATGGTCCCGGTTACCGGGCATTCCTGTTCCAGAATCAGGAGGAACTTCCCGTTGCGGCGGCAAGAAAATTACTGATCTTTGCACGGCAGGGGCTTCCCATGATCTTTGCCGGAACGCTGCCGTCCCGGGGTGCGTACGCCGGTGAGGCGGATCATGAGATCCAGGGAATCGTTAAGAGGATGTTGGAGCTGCCCAATGTCCTCCACGTGGAAACGGTAAAGCTGTGGCCTGCCGCATTGGAGGAATTGGCGGTAACTCCATCTCTGCAGCCTTGCGGCGAAAGTCTGATGTATGCCCACAGGGTGGCGGCTGACGCAGATTATTACTTCCTGTATAATCAGGAAAAGTATTTTGACCGGGAAGAAATGTGGCTTCCCCGGAAGACCATCGACAGCAACATATCCCTTCGGGCAAGCGGAGGGGGGCGAAAGCCGTATCAGTTGAATCTATGGAGCGGCGAGATCAAACCGATCACGGATTATACCATTGCCGGAGATTACATTCATCTGCATTTGACGCTGAAAGGAAACGATACCGTGGCCATTGCCCTTGCAGAGCAAGGCTGGTATCGTGGGACTGTGCCTCCCCAAAAGCAGCTGTCAGAAGTGATACCGCTGGAGGACTGGAAACTGAAATTGATCAGTTATGAGCCCGGTGAAAAAGCTCTCAACGGGGAAGATCTGACGGACACCAAGCTGGTGGTGTACGGAGATGTAATGACTGGAAAGGCAGAGCCTTGGACCGTCGCGGCGCTTTTGGACGGAAGACGAGGCGAGGATATTTCCGGGGTAGGTATTTATGAAACGTCGATCGAATGGGATTGCAGCAAAGGACTGCTAGCAGAACTGGACCTCAGTGCGGTTTGCGATCTCTATAAACTCTGCGTGAATGACCGCTATGTGCCCGGGGCGAATCCGGTAAATCCTGTGCAGGATATTACACCGTTTTTGCGGGAAGGGGAGAACCAGATTCGTGTGGAGGTGGCTTCGAATTTCTTCCATGCGGAATATTGCAGGAACTATCTCAGTACGAACTGGATCGAGCGGAAGCCCTATACTGCCTGGGAGTTCGGTATTTTGGGAGAACCGAAGCTGCGGCTGTACCAATAAGATTTTAATACGATCCATAATATAGAGCCGGCTGCGCAGATAAGCTGCAGCCGGCTCTCGTACGGTTATCTCCTCCTGTGTGATTTTATCACGGTATTCGCAGTTTGATCTTAGTATAATCCTCTTATCAAATTTGGGAGGTTATGGTATGACCACAAGAAAAAAGCGGAGGGCTGTTGTGAATGAAAAGGCCTGCGTCGCTTGCGGCTGCTGCGTGAAGGTATGCCCTCTGTCCGCCATCCAGATTTGGCGCAAAAGAAAATCAAAAAGCCATAGCGGAACCAT
>CABSAB010000182.1 GCA_902475515.1 uncultured Eubacteriales bacterium
CACCTTGGTGTTGTAATTACCCGAGGCGATATGCTCCGCGCCGGCCTTGAGCCGCCGGAAGCACAGGGTGACGTAACCCACCAGCGCCCCCAGAAGCAGCTTCTCCATAAACCATAGGAAATAGAGTATCCCATCGCCCCAGAAGAATGCGGCAAGGCCAATGAGCTCCAGCAGGCACAGGATGCCGTAGCAGGCCGCCACCTTCCACACCAGGGGCAGATAGCCCATGCACTGGCGGCACAACCGGCCCGCCCACTTGCAAATGCGGCCGATGTTGTGCACGATCCAATAGCATACGGAACCGGAGACCAGGGTGTGGGTCTTGCAGCGGACGCAGAGGGTCATGATGCCGTAGACCAGCATGGTCATGATCACTGCCAATGCGGCCAGGTCCCAGAGCGCCATGGCCGAGAGATAGGTGACTTCCCAGAGTTCCACGATAAAGGCCGTGGCACAGGCGCCCACCAGGAACATGCAGAGGATCGAGAGGTCCGGGGGCAGCTTATAGAGGAAGCCTACCACCGGCTCCTCCTTCCCATTCACCCGGCCCACAGCGCAGCCCAGGATGCACAGCAGCACGATGCCCAGAAGCACAGATGCAATGGTAATGGCAATGATCCAGTAGCGCAGGCCCATCAGCATGCCGGATGCTGTGTTCAGGCTGCGGTAGATGTCCGGATACGGGAGACCCTCCCGCAGGGCACAGGTGATGGTGTAAGCGTTGGAGGTGTACTCGACAGTGTAATTCACCCAGTCCTCCTCGGGGAAGAAATAAGCGCCATTGTAGCTGTAGTGGATGCCCTTATACGAAAAGCCTGTGTCCAAATCAAAAGCGGAGATGTCTAACTCCTGGGCGCTCATCTGTCGGCCCAGATAGGCGTCTAAGGGCTCAAAATATCCTGATTCCTCATCATAGAGGAAGTAGCTGTCATCGATGTACAGCACACGGGAAGTGACCTTGTTGACCTCCTCCGCCTCCACCTCCACGGTGGTGTCGAAGTGGTGGGTATATTCGCGCTCCAGCATGGTGAGATCCTTGCCGGGGTAGGTGGAGAGCATGGTCTTACCGTCCTCATTGGTGATCTTGTAGACGAAGTTGGAGTTCTCTCCCGTATAAATCCCGCCACTGTGGTAGCTTCTCCATGGGGACTGGGGCTCGTTGGGATCGAAATAGTTGAACAGAATGTCGTTGGAATCGGAGATCATGCGGTTTGCGACCAGATGCTCATAGGGACTGGTGCCGGCATCATAGCTTCCTGAGGCGATCAGCAGCGCCATCAGAAGGCTACTCACGAATGCCACCGTGAGGCTGGTGATACAGAGGATGGAGCAGGCGATCTTCGCGCCTGTCTTTCGGAAAAATGTCATAGAATCACGACCTTCAGTTCGAGACAAATTTGTACCCCTGGCCCCAGACCACGGTCAGGTAGCGGGGACTCGCGGGATCGATCTCGATTTTCTCTCGGAGGTGTCGGATATGCACAGCCACTGTACCCTCGGCCCCCAGGGGAGCCTCCTTCCAGACCTGGCGGTAGATCTCCGCAATGGAGAACACCTGGCCCGGATGGGTGAGGAACAGCTTGAGAATCTCATATTCCGTGGGGGTGAGGCTCACAGGCTCGCCGTCTACCGAGACGGTCTTGGCCTTGTCATCCATGGAGACCGGGCCGCAGACAAAGTCCGTGGGCGCGGACACAGCCGCCCCCAGCTGGAGATACCGCCGCAGCTGGGATTTCACCCGGGCCAGGACCTCCACGGGATTGAAGGGCTTGGTGATGTAATCATCCGCCCCCACGTCCAGACCCAGGACCTTGTCGGTGTCCTCGCTCTTGGCCGTCAGCAGGATCACCGGAACATTGCTCCGGAGGCGCAGCTGAGACAAAACCGTGATGCCGTCCATGACCGGCATCATGATGTCCAGCAGCACCAGCTGAATGTCCTCCTGCTCCACAGCGCGCAGGGCCTCCTGGCCGTTGGCGCACAGGACGGTCTCATAGCCGGATGCGGTGAGATAGATGTTGAGGGCGTTCCGAATGTCCGCCTCATCGTCGCAAATGAGAATCTTGTGCATAACTTTTCCTCCCACAGATAGTCTATCAGACGTGAAATTAAAAACAAAGTGGCCAATTGGTTAAGAAATGGTTAAGGAATACCAGAGATTTGAAAAACGCCGCCTGCGGGCGGCGTTTTTTCGGAAAAAATCAGTGCTCCAGCTTTGCCAGCTCCTCGCCGACCTTGTAGATATCTCCCGCACCGATGGTGAGGATCAGATCCCCCGGCGCCGCGATCTCCTGGAGCCGGGCCGTGATCTCCTGGAAGCTGGGGTAAAACTCCGCGTGGGGAATGGCCGCCGCCAGGTCGCTGGAGGAGATGCCCACAGTGTTCTGCTCCCGGGCGGCGTAGATATTCGCCAGAATGGTGAGATCCGGCCGGCTCAGCTGCGCTGCGAATTCCTGAAACAGCGCCTTGGTCCGGGAATAGGTATGGGGCTGGAACACCACGATGGTGCGGCTGTAGCCCCGCTGGGGCACCGCATCCAGTGTGGCCTTCAGCTCACCGGGATGGTGGGCATAGTCGTCATAGATGTCCGCGCCCCGGAAGGTGCCCTTGAATTCCATGCGCCGGGCGGCTCCGGTGAAGGAGGTCAGGCCGCGGGTCACGGCCTCCGGCGGGGTGCCCAGCGCCCAGGCCGCCGCAATGGCGGCGAGGGCGTCCATGCAGTTGTGCTCGCCCAGCACCCGCAGATCCACATGGGTGTAAAAATGTCCCTGGCAGATCACGTCAAAGCTGGAATAGCCCCGGTCAAAGTGGGCCGGGTATACATCCATATCCGGCGTCATGCCGAAGGTGATGACCCGCCGGTGGATGCCTTTTATGGCATCCATGGTGTTTTGGTCCATGCCGTTGGCGATGACAATGCCCCGGTCCGGGGGGGTCAGCTCCGCAAAGGCCCGGAAGGAGTGCTTGATGTCCTCCAGGTCCTTGAAGAAGTCCAGATGGTCCGCCTCGATATCCAAAATCACCGCAATGGTGGGGGTGAAATTCAAAAAGGAGTTGCAGTACTCGCAGGATTCCATGATGATGGTGTCGCCCTTGCCCACCCGGTGGCCTGCGTGGAGCAGATTCAGATAGCCGCCGATCATCACCGTGGGATCGATGCCCGCTTCCATGGCAATATGGGTCATCATAGAGGTGGTGGTGGTCTTTCCGTGGGTGCCGGAGAAGCATACAGCGTTCTGGTAGGCGGCCATAATGTGGCCCCAGGACTGGGCCCGCTCGAATACCGGGACCCCGGCGGCAAGGGCCGCGGCGATCTCGGGATTATCGTCGTGGGCGGCGGCGGTGCGGATCACGCAGTCGGCCCCCTGGATGTTCTCGGCCTTGTGGCCGATGGTCACGGGGATGCCGTGAGCCTCCAGATTTTCGGTGGCATTGCTCTGGTGCATGTCTGAGCCGGTGACGGTGATGCCCATGCCTTGGAGCACCATGCCCAGGGCGCACATGGAGACCCCGCCGATGCCCACCAGATGGGCATGCTTGCCGGGGGTGAGATATTTGGCTATGTGAGATGTCTGTTCATGACACATGATCGGGTCCTCCCAATTGGGTGCGCCGGAGGGCGCACAAGATCCTCTCTGTTTTGCGCAGAGTTCCTATAGATTATAATACATTCGGGAGAATTTCACAAGAGGGGAATGGAAAAAGGACAGACCGTGGTCTGTCCTTTTTCCGGTTATGGAATCGAATTGAAAAAGCGCAGGCGTCTAAACTGTCCCTAAAGGAAAAGGCTGGGTATGGCCTCAGCTTTGCTCGCCCAGATAAATCTCCACCCGGCTTTGGATCAAGCGGGCGGTGTCCTCGGCGGTCTTGTCTCCGGCAAAGAAGGCCTCTGCTTCCTCCATGACGATGCCAATCACAGGAGAATCGTTGGTGCGGACATTTTCTGCTCCATAGACCAATTCCCGGGCGGCCATGGATTCTGACTCGGTGCAGGAGCCGTTGATGTCCAGATACCAGTCCTCTTTGGCGTCAAAAGCATCCTGCCGAACGGCGCACATAGTGCCGGAGCTGTGATACTGGAAATCATAGGTGTATAGGGTCCGCAGGAATTCCCAGGCCCCCTCTTGCTGCTGCCCCAGGGCGCAAATTGCCATTTCGTCGTTAAAAATAATACTCAAACCATTGCCCCCTGCGCCGGGATAGCCGATCATGGTTTGCCCCTGCTCCTCCAGAGACCGCATCACATCTGAGGCGAACTGCCCCAATCGCCCCATAGAGACCTGCCCGGTCAGCAGGTTCCCGCCTGCCGGAGGAGTATCATTTTCGCCGATCTCGGCGGGGAAATAGTCCCGGCACAGGGTCAGCATGTCGTAAAATTCCTGATTTTCAGGACATGGGCATATGGGAGTACACCACCCAAAGCAATATGC
>CABSAB010000183.1 GCA_902475515.1 uncultured Eubacteriales bacterium
CCGCCTATGAAATTGTTTTATCAAAAAGTACACCTTTTGATAAGCTTGGTTCGCTCATATTCTATCACAATTTTCTGAAATTGCAAGCCTAAACACCAAATTACTGAATACTTCTTTGGAAAGTGAAATTTTCCTCGATTTCCAAACTATTCTCAAGGAAAATTCCAAAAAGTCGTTGAAATACAAGGGTTTTCGCAACCTTCGCTTTTCTACGGTAAACCGCTGAATTCACTAAAATTTCCCAAGCGTCAAAGGATTTCGTAATTTTACACAAAAAACCGCTCATTTTTTGTTATAATTAGCACCACAATATCTTGGGGTTTCCCTTGCATTCGACCCCTAAAATCCCTCCGTCCCACAGGGACAGCTCGAAATCGGGGTGAAAAAACGCGCCGGAAAGCTTGCAAAAACCCACTCTGTCCCTCCGCAGGGGCCGATACTCCATTGGCCCGTGTTCTATCTTTGTGAGATGTGCCCGCCGCCGCGCCTATCCCCCATAAACTATACAGCGCACCCCAACAGAATATGCCAACCCGCAAAAAACCGCCGCCCGGTAAAAGGGCAGCGGTTCATTTTTTGGATGGATCAGAGTGCGGCCTTGGCGGTCTCCACCAGCGCAGCGAACGCGGTAGGATCGTTGATCGCCAGCTCAGAGAGCATTTTGCGGTTCATATCCACGCCGGACTTTTTCAGGCCGTTCATAAAGCGGGAGTAGTTGATGCCATAGGGCTGAACGGCGGCGGAGATACGGGTGATCCACAGCTTGCGGAAATCGCGCTTCTTGGCCCGGCGGTCGCGGAACGCGTAGTTGCCGGACTTCATCACGGCCTCTTTGGCCATCTTAAAATGCTTGGATTTGCTGCCCCAGTACCCCTTTGCGAGGTGCAGGGTCTTGTTCCGTCTCTTACGGGTCATCATTGCGCCTTTAACTCTAGCCATTGTATGTTATCCTCCTTGAAGTAAACAGCATTATTTGTAGGGAATCAGTTCTTTGATCGCCGCGACGTTGGTCTTGTCGGCGTAGCCGCCATGACGCAGCCGGCGGGTGCGCTTGGTTTCCTTTTTGGTGAGGATATGGCTCTTATAGGCGCAGGCCTTTTTGACCTTGCCGCTTTTGGTGAGCTTGAAACGCTTTTTTGCACCGGAGTGCGTTTTGATCTTGTTCTTTGCCATGTTGAAAAAACTCCTTCCGTGTAATAAAGGATATTACTTACTTGCCTTGGGTCCCAGGAACATGGACATATGCCGTCCGTCGAGCTTGGCGTTTTTGTCCACGTTGGCGATCTCGGCGCATTCCTCACCGAACCGGACGAACAGCTGCCGTCCAATGTCGGTGTGGGCCATTTCGCGGCCGCGGAACCGAACCGTCACCTTCACCCGGTTGCCCTCTTTGAGAAATTTCTGGGCATTTTTGACTTTGACGTTAAAGTCGTTGGTGTCGATGCCGGGGGACATCCGGACCTCCTTGACCTCGGTGACGTGCTGATTCTTCTTCGCTTCTTTTTCCTTTTTGGCCTGTTCGAAGCGGAACTTGCCATAGTCCATGATCTTGCATACGGGGGGATTGGCCCCGGGGGCGATCTTCACCAGATCAACGCCCTGATCATAGGCCATGTTCAGCGCATCCTTGGGGGACATGATGCCGAGCTGTTCGCCCTCAGGTCCGATGACGCGGATTTCCTTGTCTCTAATGTCCTCATTGAGCTGATGGTCTTGTTTGGCTATGGGAAACACCTCCAACAAAAAATGCGGATGCCGCAGTGGCACCCGCATAAAAACGCAATTCCGCATTATAAATCGCGCATATTGACCGTTTCGCAATGCTGACGGTGAGGTGCGGGGCCGCCGCTCCTACTTTGTTTGCCTGAGTATTATACCCCGGGGAGATGGGTTTGTCAACCCCGATTTTTGAGGAAATTTTCGACTTCCCGCAGCTGCTCCACGGTATTGACGCCGATGATCTGCTCCCCCAGCTCCACACTGCACACGCCGATTTTCCCGCCCCGGTCCCGCATAAGCTCCGGCACATCGGTGAGGTAGTATTCGCCCTGGGCGTTTTCATTTTTGAGGAGGTCCAGGCAGGCCAGCAATTCTTTGCAGTCGAAGACGTAGACACCGGCGTTAAGCTCCTTGATTTGCTTCTGCTCCGGCGTGCAGTCCTTATCCTCCACCACCCGGAGGAACGTGCCGTCCGCATCCCGCAGGATGCGTCCGTA
Source organism: uncultured Eubacteriales bacterium (assembly GCA_902475515.1). GTDB lineage: Bacteria > Bacillota > Clostridia > Oscillospirales > Oscillospiraceae > HGM13006. Next base: position 2,217 of record CABSAB010000183.1, read on the forward strand.
GGGAAGGTTCTCTTTGCAGGTGCCGCAAAGGAGCGTGCAGGGATAGGGATTCTCCCGGTGGGCGGCGATCAAGGCCTCGTAGGTCTCTTTTTTAATGAGGGGCATATCCCCGCAGCACACCAGCACATCCCCGGAAAAGCCCTGAAGCTGTTCCTTGGCACACTGGACGGCGTGGCCGGTGCCCTTCTGCTCGTCCTGGATGGCATAGGGGTAATCCGGGAACACCTCCATGACTTTTTCTTTTTGATAGCCCGCCACAATAACGGTGTTCTCCTTGGGCAGAAAATCCAGCGCCGAGAGCACATAGTGGAGTAACGGCTTGCCGTTTGCCTCCCGCAGGACCTTGGGGAGGTTATGCTCCGCCGAGTGGAGCCGGGTCCCCTTCCCTGCCGCCAGAACCACCGCTTTTACGTTGTTCATTACGCTTCCTCCAGTCCGTTGATAATGGATATTCCCGCGCTGGCGCCGATGCGATCCGCCCCGGCCTCCAGCATGGCGATTGCTTCCGTATAATTATGTATTCCGCCGCTGGCTTTGACCTTTAGGCCCCCGGCGGATTTTTTCATGAGTGCCACATCCTCCGCCTTGGCTCCCCCGGTGGAAAAGCCCGTGGAGGTCTTGACGAAGTCCGCCCCGGCGGCTTTGGCGCACTGGCAGGCCCGGACGATCTCCGCTTCCGTCAGCAGGCAGGTCTCCAATATCACCTTGAGGACCTTTCCCGGACAGGCTTCCCGGACGGCTTTGATATCCGCCGTCACGCCATTCCAATCGCCATCCTTGGCAAGGCCGACATCGAGCACCATATCGATCTCGTCGGCGCCCAGCTTTGCCATTGCCGCAGCCTCCGCCGCCTTGGTGACGGAGCACCCCAGTGGGAAGCCCACCACCACGCACAACTTCACCCCGGTGCCGCGCAGGCATTCCTTGGCCAGCGCCGCCCGTCCGGAATTGACGCAGACGGAACAAAAATGATATTCCGCCGCCTCGGCGCACAGTTTTTTGATTTGCGCCGCCGTGGCGTCTGTTTTTAATAATGTATGATCGATCTTGCCCGCAAGCTCTCGTTTTGTCATACAAAGTTCCTCCTAATCCGGAATGCGGAAAAACCGTTTTCCGTTTTCCATGGTGATCTTCGCCACTTCCTCGGTGGAAAGGCCCTTGACCTCCGCGATCTTCTCCGCCACCTTGGGCACATAGCCCGAGTGGTTCCGCTCCCCCCGGTAGGGCGTAGGGGCCATATAGGGACAGTCCGTCTCGATCATGATACGGTCCATGGGCACCGCCGCCACCGCTTCCAGCGCCCGGCGGGCATTTTTGAAGGTCACGACTCCGGTGAAGCTCACATACCAGCCCAGCTTCACGATCTCTTTCGCCATCTCGGCGCTCCCGGAAAAGCAGTGGAACACCCCTGGCACCAGATCTGCCCACCGCCGGACGATCTCCAGTCCATCCCCGTGGGCTTCCCGCTCGTGGACCACCACGGGCTTCCCCACCTCGTCCGCCAATTGTAATTGCCGTTCAAACCAGTATTTCTGCGTATCTCTCGGGGTATCTTCATAGTGGTAGTCCAGACCGATCTCGCCGATGGCCACCACCTTTTCGTGGGACGAAAGCCGCCTGTACTCCTCCAATATCTCCTCGTTCATCTCCAACGTGTGCCCGGGCCAGTGGCCCACCACTGCGTAGATAAACGGATATTTCTCCGCCAAGCGCACCGAAGCCCGGGAGGAGGAAAGATCACAGCCGATATTATTAATGAGGGATATCCCCTGCCGGTGGATTTCCGTCAGCAGTTCATCCCGGTCCCCGTCAAAGGCTCTGTCGTCAAAATGCGCGTGGGTATCGTAAAACATCAGCCTTCCTCCTTCTTCTTAAGCTCCAGATACACCATCAGCACCGCGATATCCGCCGGGCTCACCCCGGACACCCGGGACGCCTGGCCGATATTCAGCGGCCGGATCTCCGCCAGCTTCTGCCTGGCCTCCAGCCGAAGGCCCGTGATGGCGTTGTAGTCGATATCCGCCGGAAGAAGCCTTGCCTCCTCCTTTTGGAACTGCTCCACCTGCTTCAGCTGCCGTTCTATATAGCCCGCGTATTTGATCTGGATCTCCACTTCTTCCCGAATGTCCGGCGGCAGATTCGGGCGGGCAGGATCAAACTCCCGCAGATCCTCATAATTCACCTGGGGCCGCCGCACCAGGTCGCTCATTCG
>CABSAB010000184.1 GCA_902475515.1 uncultured Eubacteriales bacterium
GGATACCCTGGCCTGGAGCCTGTGCATCCTGGGCATTGTGCTGAACCTGATCGGCTCCTTTGCGCGGCTGCCCCTGCTCACGTTCCTGGCCTATATTCCGCTGATCCTGTCCTTGTTCCGCATTTTCTCCCGGAACGTGTCCCGGCGCTATCAGGAAAACCAGCGGTTCACCCAACTGTTCCAGCGGATCAAAGGCCGAAAGGACCATTGTTATTTCAAATGTCCCCGCTGCAAGACCCGTGTCCGGGTCCCCCGGGGCAAGGGAAAGATCCGGATCACCTGCCCCTCCTGCCGGGAGACCTTTATTAAAATGACCTAACCCTCCCCCTTGCGCAAATGGAATCCGCTCTGTAGGGGCGATCATCGATTGCCCGCGTGCCAGTCCAAACCATAGAAAAAAGACCTTTCCATATCGGAAAGGTCTTTTTCTGTATTTATGAGACATTCAGGTACGCGGCGAACCCCCCAATCACCGCTCCACCGCAGTGATCACAGGCTTCCCATCCCGCCCCAGCAGGGGCGTAAGCCCACCGGTCTCCCCGTTGGTCATATACAGGTAGTTCACGCCGGTCTCCTTGTCCACCCAGATCTGGATGGTGCTGAGAACGCCCTGGCTGTAAGTCTGTTCAAATCGTTTTTCCGCCATGGTTACTTCTCTCCTTTAACCGACTGCACCACGCCCTCCGCAAGGCCCGCCAGCCCCTGGATCTCCGAGGGAATGATGATCTTGGTGGCCTTGCCGTCGGCGACCTTTTCCATGGTCTCCAGGGCCTTGAGCTTGATGACCTGGTCGTTGGGGCAGGATTCGTTCAAAAGCTTCAGGGATTCCGCCAGCGCCTTTTGCACCTCCACAATGGCCTGGGCCTCGCCCTCAGCCCGGAGGATGGCCGCCTGCTTCTCCGCGTCAGCCCGCAGCACAGCCGCTTCCTTTTCGCCCTCTGCCACCAGGATGGCGGACTGCTTGGTGCCCTCGGCCTGGAGGATATTCTGCCGGCGCTCGCGCTCGGCCTTCATCTGCTTCTCCATGGAGTTCTGGATGTCCGTGGGCGGCAGGATGTTCTTCAGCTCCACCCGGTTGACCTTGATGCCCCAGGGGTCCGTGGCCTCGTCCAGGATGGCCCGCATCTGGCTGTTGATGGTGTCCCGGGAGGTGAGGGTCTGGTCCAGCTCCAGGTCGCCGATGATGTTACGGAGCGTGGTGGCCGTCAGGGTCTCGATGGCGCTCATGGGATGCTCCACGCCGTAGGTATACAGCTTGGGATCGGTGATCTGATAGTAGATGACAGTATCGATCTGCATGGTAACGTTGTCCTTGGTGATCACAGGCTGCGGGGGATAGTCCATGACCTGCTCCTTGAGGCTGACCTTCTTGGCCACCCGCTCAATGAACGGGACCTTGAAGTGCAGTCCCACCTCCCAGATGGCCTGGAAAGCGCCCAGCCGTTCCACCACATAGGCCCGGGACTGCTGCACGATGTAAATATTTTTGACAATGATCAGCAGTACGATGACCGCCAATACGCCAATTACAATTGCGAGTTCCATAAAATTTCCTCCTTACAAAAAACTTACTGTACCGCGGCGTGCTCTTCCGCCGGTGTGACCCAGACCTTGACGCCTTGAATGCGCCGCACGTTGATCAGGGTGTCCACCGGGATGATCTCGCCGCTTTCGGAACGAGCGGACCAGATCACGCCATCCAGCCGCACCGCGCCCGTTTCTTTGAGATTGTTGATCTCCTCAGTCACCAGGGCGGTCTTGCCCAGGTGCCGGTCCGCGTTGGTCCGGGTCCGGTGGGGCACCGAGATCTTGCGCACCATGGGCCGCAGCAGCGCCAGCATCGCGCAGGACACCGCCAGGAACAGCACGATCTGCAGCCATATGGCGCCGCCAACACCTGCCACGATCAGCGCTACCAATGCGCCCCCGGCGAACCACAAAGTGCCCAGGCCCACCGTTGCCGCCTCGGCTACAGCGAAGATGATCAGCGCCACCAGCCAAAACAGCGTCATGGGCGACATCATCGCCAGGATCGGCTCCATAAATTCCAGCATTTCCTTTCGCTCCTTTCTGCTTTCATGCAACAGGTAAACTGTTGTTACTCATATAGTAATTCTTTTGCGGCACTTTGTCAAGGGTTTTACGTAAATTTTTTTCGTTTTTTCGCCAATCGCCGGAAAACCGCTGTCCAGCGGGCGATTTTTTTCCGTCCGTGTATTGACAAACCGCCAAATGTCGTATATTCTAATGTCCGGAACACAGGATATTCCGGCCGAGATGCCCTGTATCTGCCGGGCTGTCTCCATATCTTATGCAGATATTTCGGATTTTTGCCTGTTCGTCCCTGCCGGATCCTTCCCACAGGCTATGGGAATCGTTTGGTAATTTATTTTTACATTTTGATAAAACAAACTGCATTGGAGGAATAAACATGGATAGCACCTTTGAGCGGGTCGTACAGATCCTGCGGGAAAAATGCGAGTTGGATGAATCGGTGGAGATCACCATGAACACCACCTTCCAGGATATCGACCTGGATTCCCTGTCCGTGGTAGAGATCGCCCTGGAATGTGAAGATGAATTCGGCATCCAGATCGACGTGGAGGAGCCCCCCAAGACCCTGGGTGAATTTGTCGCCCTGGTGAACTCCCTGCTGGAAGCTTGACCCCCGACGAAGCGTCAAAAAACACAAAGGCGGTACACGGATGCCCTCCATGTACCGCCTTTTTCGTTAAATCAGGTCCTAATTTGATTCTTTTCGTGATCTGTTATGTCCGATCTTGGATCCATAAATCGCCGCATTGTTCCTTAAACTCTCATCCACATTGATTTCATAGGCTTTTACAATTCCATGTGCATTTTCGTCATCAAAAAACTCTCTTATCTGGATTCCGCCCAAAGCCTCCATGGTTCTCCATGAGGCAGGATTATCCTTATCTGCATCCATTAAGACTGTCTTGATTCCATGGGCTTGACAAACTTTTAGCCCTAAATACAAGTTGATTTTATTATACCCTTTTCCTCGTTCTGTCGGTCTAATACTATAGCCAATATGTCCTCCATATTTTCTCAAGGTTTCATTTAGGGCCAGTCTTATGTTTATCATACCGACAATACGATCATCACTTTCCCGGATCAAAAAGTAGGTCCTCGACGGAACTTTTTCTTCATTCGGTATTCTTGTATAATCTTCCTCCAGTTTTTTCAGCCATCCGTCATAGCCATCTAAATATTTATGTAGTCCTCCGGCTCCGTTGATCGCAGAATTATATTCATAAAACTCATGGATATACGATATCGCATCCTCTTTTCTATGGATATTTGGTTCCTCCAAATAGAATTTTTCCACCATAAACTACCTCATTCCAAATCATGATAAGTGCATTATACACCAATAAAGCTTATATATAAAGTGGTAAACCTGCGTAATATGCCTTAAAACCTTTCATAATACCGCACTTTTGCTCTAAAATACGGCCCATTTTGATGCAAAAACAGGAGAAAATCTATGGCAAAACTAACATCTATGATGAATATTGGCCGGGAAATGGAACGAAAATTGACCGCTGTGGGCATCGGCTCTGCCGAGGAGCTGATGCTGCTGGGTTCCAAGCAGGCCTTTTCCATGCTCAAAACACAATACCCCAACGTCTGCCTGGTCCATTTGTATGCCCTGGAGGGCGCGGTCCAACATGTGGAGATGAATTGTCTTTCCAGCGACACAAAAGCGGACCTGAAGGCATTTTGCGACGGGGGATTTTCTGATCGGAACCGCATCATTCATATTGTTTCACGGAAAACAGGGATGGCATGACCGGCAAGTCACGCCATCCCTGTTCTATCATATCTATTTATTTTTGCTTTAGCCGAGGTCCAGATACCGGGCGACCACAGTGATCACCTGGGCACGGTTGGCCGGAACATTGGGAAGCATCGCCCCGTCCACGCCATTGATGATGCCCTGGGCCACCGCCCAGCTCATGGCCTGGGAATAGGTGCCGCCAATGCTGTCATAGTCCGAGAACTGTGCCAGATTGGTGGTATCCACCGGCGTATCCTCCGTGGTGATCCCCATGAAGCACGCCATGCGGTACAGGAACAGGCACAGCTGCCCTCTGGTCACCGACAGCTCCGGCCCAAAGGTCGTATCTGTCATACCCATGGCCAGGCCGTTCTGCGCGGCCCACGCCACATAGCGGCCATAGCTTTGATCCAGGCTCACATCGGTAAAGCCGATCTCTGTGGCCTCGATGGTCTGTCCGGTCCGCTTCTCAAAGCCGCGGCCCAGCATGGTCACCACTTCGGCCCGGTTGGTCGCCTGATCGGGGTTAAAGGTGGTCCCTTCTTCCAGCATACCGTTGTCATAGCACTTGGCCACATACGGAGCC
>CABSAB010000185.1 GCA_902475515.1 uncultured Eubacteriales bacterium
TATCTTCCTTTCTCACAGCCGGGATGTGCTGGGGCTGACGGTGAAACGGACCTGGGGTAAGGGAACAAATGCCGGGGCCATGCTGGATACGGGAAGCGGCCTGATGGAGATATTTGCAAACGGGGAGCGTCGTCTGCCCCAGGGAGCCATCCGGCATCTGGCCTTTGCGGTGGATGATGTGGATGCGGTTGTAACAGCGGTCAGAAAAGCGGGATATTCGATCATTGTGGAACCAAAGGACATTGAGATCGCCTCCCGGCCGCCATATCCCGCCCGGATCGCCTTTTGCGTCGGCCCGGTGGGGGAGCAGATCGAGCTGTTTCAGGAGAAGTAACGAAAAACGGATGCAACTAGTGAGAAAACATGCAGTTGCATTGTGTCAAATTATGTGATATTCTCATTGCGGCGCTGCCAGTAAAACGGTAGGCGGTTGGCCCCCTTTTGCGGGGGCAGCTTCATGCCCCCGACTACATAGGAGGGGGTGGTAACATGGTGTCACACACAGAGCTTTATGCGTTTGTGATGATACTTATTGCCTTTGCTACCCTGATTCTCAAGATAGCAAAAAAGAAGTAACCGCCCTAGCCTGAGAAACTAAGCGGTTACTTCAATCGTTTTTTCCGGGCCAACCGTCTGCCGGCAGCGCCCTTGTTCTGTCTGTATTATAGCCTTGCCAATTGCGATTGTCAAGAGGCGATATGGGGTGCTGTAAGCCTATCCTTGCTTATGGCGCTCCCGCCACCAAGACTCTAAAATCTCCATCTCGATCCAATCGTGCCACTGTCCGTGCACACGAAGCGCTTCGTGACTTCTTCCGCATTCCCGGAAGCCGACCTTCAGATAGCTTTTTATGGCGGGCTCGTTGTAGTCCAGCACGCTCAGGGTAATGCTGTGCAAATTCAGATAGTCAAACCCGAACCCCACCAAAAGCTCCATGGCCTCAGTGCCGTAGCCCTTGCCGCGGCAGGTCTTGTCTCCAATGAAGATGCCCACCCGGGCGGATTGATGCAGCCATTGGAAATCCCGAATGCCGCAGTAGCCGATGAGCCTGTCGCCATCCAGCGATAAAATGCTGAAATGATGATCGGGCCCGTTGCTGCGTGCTTGTAGATTGGAACGCTCCAACTCCAGACTGGAAACCCGTGTGGGGTGTCCCAGAAGCTCGGTCAGTGCAAGGTCATTTCTCCACTGAAAAAACGTTTCCGCGTCTTCTTCCAGGTGAGGCGCCAGATAGATGTGCTTACCTATAAGTTTTTTGATATGCTCCATAGGATCAACCTCCTGTTGGGGCGTTTATTTTTGCACCTTAAAGCTGTCCTTGAGGCTCACGGACCGGTTGAACACCAGATGCTCCTTCGTGGAATCCTTATCCGCGCAGAAGTATCCCAGCCGCATGAACTGGAAGCTGTCTCCGGGCTTCGCCCCGGCCAGAGACGCCTCCACCTTGGCCCCCGGGAGAACGGTCAGGGAATCGGGATTCAGGCAGTCCAGGAAGTTCTTGTCCCCGGCATCAGGGTCCGGGTCGGAGAACAGGTTGTCGTACAGCCGTACCTCCGCATCCACGGCGGTGTTCGCGTCCACCCAGTGGATGGTGGCACCCTTGACCTTCCGCCCGTCGGCGGGGTCGCCGCCCCGGGAATCGGGGTCGTACTCGCAGAGGATTTCCGTAATGTTCCCCTCCGCATCCTTGTTGCATCCGGTGCAGCGGATGAGATACGCACCCTTTAAACGGCACTCCGGGCCGCCGGGATAGAGCCGCTTGTACTTGGGCACCGGCTCCTCCAGGAAGTCGTCGGCCTCCACATAGAGGTTCCGGGAAAATGCCACCTGCCGGGTCCCGTCCTCGGGATGACCGGGGTTGTTCTCGATGTCAAACAGCTCCGTCTTATCCTCGGGATAATTGGTGATGGTCAGGGGGATGGGCCGTGTCACCGCCATGACCCGCTTTGCCGTTTCGTTCAGGTCCTCCCGGAGACAGTGCTCCAGGAAGGCGTACTCCACCACGGAATAGACCTTGGAAACGCCGATGCGCTCGCAGAAATTCCGGATGGAGGCGGGGGTGTAGCCCCGCCGGCGCAGGCCGCAGAGGGTGGGCATCCTGGGATCGTCCCAGCCGGAGACCCGTCCCTCCTCCACCAGCTGGCGGAGCTTGCGTTTACTCATGACCGTGTAGCTGAGGTTCAGCCGGGCAAACTCGATCTGCCGGGGGCGGCAGGGGACGGACACATTCTCCACCACCCAGTTGTAAAGGGGCCGGTGGTTCTCATATTCCAGGGAGCACAGGGAATGGGTGATGCCCTCCAGTGCGTCCTGAATGGGATGGGCAAAGTCGTACATGGGGAAGATGCACCAGGACGTGCCCTGCCGGTGGTGCTCAATGTAACGGATGCGGTAGAGCACCGGGTCCCGCATGTTGAAGTTGCCGGAGCTGAGGTCGATCTTGGCCCGGAGGGTGTATTTTCCCTCGGGGAATTCCCCGGCCCGCATCCGGCGGAACAGGTCAAGGCTTTCCTCTTTGGGACGGTCCCGGTAGGGGGAAATGGCCGGGTGGTTCAGGTCGCCCCGGTATTCCTTGAACTGCTCCGGGGTCAGCTCGCATACATAGGCAAGGCCCTTCTGGATCAGCTCTTCAGCGAACTGATAGGTCTGCTCAAAGTAATCTGATCCGTAGAAGAAACGGTCGTCCCAGTCGAAGCCCAGCCAGTGGATATCCTCCTTTATGGCGTCCACATACTCCGTATCCTCCTTGGCGGGGTTGGTATCGTCCATGCGGAGGTTGCAAATGCCGCCGAATTTCAGCGCGGTGCCGAAATCAATGCACAAGGCCTTGCAGTGGCCGATGTGGAGGTATCCGTTTGGCTCCGGCGGGAACCGGGTGTGTATCTGCATACCAGCATAGTCACCGCCGGGGGCGATGTCCTGCTCCACAAAGGTATGGATAAAATTTCTGGTTTCCAGGATCTCTTCGGCCATATGAAAACTCCCTTTCGGTAAATGTTGCCTGTCAATATTCTTATAGTATACCCGGTTTTCGCCCGTTTTGCAATTGATTTTCCCGGGGAAACGGAAATTTTGCGGAAGTTTTCATCTGGGCGGGGAAAAATACAATTTTACTCTTTCTTTCTTGCTCGTTTTGGGGTAGAATAGGGACTAGAAACGACCCGGATGATCGAGGGTTTCCAATGTAACCGAATAAAAAGGAGATAGGAACCATGAGTGAACCGCAGTATAAACGGGTGCTGCTGAAGATCAGCGGCGAGGCCCTGGCCGGAGACCAGAAACGAGGATTGGATTTCGACGTGATCGGCAAGGTCTGCGACGTGGTCAAGCAGTGCATCGAAAGAGGCGTGCAGATGGCCATTGTGGTGGGCGGCGGCAACTTCTGGCGCGGCCTCAAGGATGGCGGCGACCGGATGCAGCGGGTCCGCGCGGACCATATGGGTATGCTGGCCACCACCATCAACGCCCTGGCCATTGCCGACTGCCTGGAGCAGCGGGAGGTAGAGGTCCGGGTCCAGACGGCCATCGAAATGCGGGCCATCGCCGAGCCCTATATCCGCCAGCGTGCCTGCCGGCATCTGGACAAGGGCCGCGTGGTGATCTTTGGATGCGGCACCGGCAATCCGTTTTTCTCCACAGATACCGGCGCTGCTCTGCGGGCGGCGGAGATTGATGCCGATGTGATCCTGCTGGCCAAGAACATCGACGGCGTTTACGACAGCGACCCGGCGGTGAATCCGAATGCGAAAAAATACGACGACATCACCTACAGCCAGGTCCTGGCCCAGCAGCTCCAGGTCATGGACTCCACGGCCACCAGCCTCTGCATGGACAACAATATTCCCGTGTTCGTCTTTGCCCTCAAGGAGCCGGAGAATATCCTCAAGGCCGCCATGGGCGAGAATATCGGAACCTATGTACACGGCTAAACGACTGCGATCCTACATAATCTTGCATATCAGGAGGAATGAATCATGAAAGTGGATATGACACCCTATACCGCGAAAATGGATAAGACCCTGGAAGTTCTGAAAAGCCAGTTTGCCTCTGTCCGGGCGGGCCGTGCCAATGCCGGTGTGCTGGACCAGGTGACAGTGGAATATTACGGGACCCCCACCCCCATCAATCAGGTGGGCACCATCAAATCCCCCGACCCCCGGACGCTGGTGATCGAGCCCTGGGACAAGGGTTTGCTCAAGGAGATCGAAAGGGCCATCCAGATGAGCGACGTGGGCATCAATCCCCAAAATGACGGAAAACTCATCCGCATGGTGTTCCCCCAGCTCACCGAGGAGCGCCGGAAAGAACTCACCAAGCAGATCAAGAAGTACGGCGAGGAGAGCAAGGTGGCGATCCGCAATGTCCGCCGGGACGCCATGGAGCTTTTT
>CABSAB010000186.1 GCA_902475515.1 uncultured Eubacteriales bacterium
CCGGCTGCTGTGGGCGGGCAGTGCGGTGGTCCGCTCCGCCTCCTGCCAGGAAAACTGCCGGATGGCCTCCAGCACAGTTTGTCGATCCCCATCGTAGTACAGGATCACAGCACAGGTGCGTTCATGGACGGTGACCTGGCGTGTCCAGGATTTTCCTTGGAGCCAGGCTTCCAGTAGATCCGCTTGAGCGAGTGTCATCTGTTTTTGCCGCAGCCGGAACCGGATGCGCCCCCGGCTTTCGTGCAATATGGTTGCGTTCATAGGTTCCTCCTTCACGAAAAGAGGGAGCCGCTGGCGGCTCCCTCTGGGTCAATCAGGCTTCTTCGCTCTCCAGATTGGCAGCGGCGGCTTCCTCCGCTTCCTTCGCAGCCCGGTCCTCATTCAGCTCCTTGGCGGAGGCCAGAATGTCCGCGGCGTTTTCCTGCACCGTGGTCACAGTCCCCATGACCGAATCCTTCATCCGCAGGCCGGCGGCCGTGACATGGACATAGGCTTTCTTGGCGTCCTTGCTGGACAGCAGCTTGATGCCAAAAGAACCAAACAACGCACCACCCGCAAAGCAGGCAAGTTTCGTATAAACGCTCATTGTGATCCTTCCTTTCCCTTATTTCCGTTTGTAGCCGGTGACCATGACCATAATCATGCAGATCACAGCGCCCCACGCCCAAAAACGATGCTGTTTCATCGCTGTCACTCCTTCTGAATGCTTTGGAATGTCTGATTATTGTAGCAGAAACCGTGGGTGTTTGTCGCTGTCAAAACGGACGCAGAGTTGCGGTTTCCGACATTTTTCTGTACTGGCCGGGAGTCATGCCATACTCCCGCTTGAACGCTGCGTTGAACTGGCTCATACCCTCATACCCCACAGCCTGCGCAATTTGCTGAATGGGCATCCGGGTGGTGCAGATCAGCTCCTGTGCCCGTCGGAGGCGCTGTTGAACCAAAAAGCTGTGAATCGGCATGCCATAGGCGCGGCGGAACCCTTCTTTCAAGAAGGTCGGGGAAAGCGAAAACTGTTTGCAGAGGAACGCAATGGTAAGCTTATCAGACAGATGCGTCTGGATGTATGCCTTGACTTCCAACAGACTGTGGGATACTGGGCAGCCTGAGCCGGAGAGAGAGCCATTCGATTCAGATACCTCGGTGCAGAGCAGATACAGCAGTTCCACCGACTTGAAAACACAGTAGCGTTCCTGCTCCTGCTCAGACAGATAGCGAACCGTTTCAAAAAATGACTGCGTCCAAGGTGTGCCGCACAGGGCCATGCAGCCGTTCCTCGCCGTCATCTTCTCCTTGACGATCCTGGTGTCCAACCTCATCCCCAGGGTGGAGCAGACCGTCACAAGGCTTTCTTTTGCGGCTTTGGCGTCTACGGCAATCAAAACGCCGCCCAGGTTTCCGCTACACTGACACGAGCGGAGAGCGGAGCTGTCGGAGAGGAGGAAGATCCCCGGAGCCTCCACCATGCAGGAAGCACCCTGTAACGCTCGGACAGTAAGGCGGCCAGTCATGCAGAACAGCACCTCAAACTGGAGCGGTGCGCCGCACACTGGGACAGACCGCAGAGGTTCCTGTTCCGGCTCCGGCAAGGAAAAGCGGCAGATTTCTACCCCTGGCATACTGTGGCCCCAACGGCCCGTGCCGGAGCCCTGCCTCAATAAGTATTCTTTCAGCATATTTCTCACGACCTGTTTCTCTGGGTTCGAAATTGGTTTTACCTATGCTGACCGGGGAACCAGAGAGAAGGCAGGAGACAAGCGCCTCCTGCCTTCTGCGGTGCTTTTGTCAGGCCAGCGACGCGCCCAGCTCGCGGCAGGCCGCCAGAGCGTCATCGTCCGGAGCCTCGTTGCAGATCACGCTTTCGCAGGCCAGATTGGCGCCGTCGTCGTTGCAGCGGGACTCCCAGCTGCGCATCCATTCGCCGTCGCCCCAGCCGTAGGAGCCAAACAGAGCGATGTTCTTCCCGCTCAGCCTGCCCTCACAGGCGGTGAACATGGGCTCGAACTCGCTCTCCTCCAGCTGCTCCGACCCCATGGAGGGGCAGCCAAAGGCGATGGCGGAATACTCGCCGACCTGCTCCGGCGAGAACTCTGCGGCGGTAATCACAGACACCTCAGCGCCTTTGCCCTTGGCGCCTTCGGCCACCGCCATTGCCATGGTCTCGGTGTTTCCCGTGCCGCTCCAATACACAACCGCAACTTTACTCATAAGACTCAACGACCTTTCTTTCTGGATTTGTTATGGTAGAAACATCAACCAGCCACGGTGAGCTGCTCGATGGATTTCCCTTGCTGCCACTGCCGGGAGTAGATTTTGCTGCACATCTCGTATTTTTCAAAGATGCTTCTGGCGGCCTGTTCGTCGCCGTAGACCTTCCAGCAGCCCACGCACTTGTGATTGCACGCCCGATTGCAGATAAAGCCCAGCACATCCTCCGGCGGATAGCTCAAAAACAGGCCGATCTCATGGGGGAATTCCCCCTCGCTCCGGAGCCGGTGGATCAGGTGAACCACACAGCCATTGGGGTTTTCCGGCACATAGCCGTATTTCAGAAGCAAGGCTCTGGCGCGGTGATCGGTCAGATCGCTCTCCAGCGCATTGGGCCGGTAGGCGTAAATCAAAGCGCGGCCTTTGCAAACCCGGAGCGGCAGAACGCGGATGCCCTTGGGCACCAGTTTCTTGTTCAGCCGGCATAAGTCTCTCGTCAGATCCTTCCGGCTGGGGCAGGCGCAGGAAAAGAGATTTCCCGTCTTGATCCCGGCCAGGGTGGGAGAGCAGTGACGAATCAGCAGATCCTCTGACATAGGCGTTTCCCTCACAAAATCATGTCCATGCGAAGACTGTACGGCAAAATGAAAAAACGGACAGTAAACACGGTTAGCAATAGCTAACCAAAGTGTCAAATATATAGCTGCCGCCTCTTGGTTAGCGGTAGCTAACTAATGCAATTATATACAGGGCAAATTCGCTTGTCAAGAGGACGAACGGATTTTGCTGACAGAAAAAATGGCGCTTGTCGGACGCCTGTGTTATAATAAGCAAAACGCCCGTTTTTTGGAGGTTCCTATGGCGATTCACGAGTCTGGCCAGATGTATCTGGAAACCATTTATATTCTCTCACAGAACAGCACCTTTGTTCGGGCTATCGATGTGGGAGAGCGGTTGGGCTTTACCAAGCCCAGCGTCAGCAGAGCCATGTCCATTCTGAAAAAGGACGGATATGTGAATGTGGATGCTGACGGAGCGATCACCCTGACGGAGACCGGGCTTGCCATTGCTAAGACGATGTATACCCGCCACACGGTGTTGAGCCAGATGCTGATGGAATTGGGCGTGGACGAGGAGACTGCGACCGAGGATGCCTGCCGGATCGAGCATGTGATCAGCGAAAAATCCTTTGCGGCGGTGCAGGCGCACTTGGAGCAGGTAACGAAAATGCGGGAAGATGCTCACGGGCAGTGAGCCTATGCAAATTTGGCCGACTTTGCTATCGAGCGGCAACGCGATAAGTGAATACCTGCCATTTGGCACGGAATATCAAATGAGGTGGAGCCTTGATATGGCCTCCACCTCATTTTTATGTGATCTGCGCTTTTAAATCAGGAGCGACCTGCTGTGTAAGTTCACCGCCAAGCGTACCTGCTCCATAGCTCCAAACGCTTACGGTAGCTCATCCTTATGTGTCTGCTGGCTTTTCAAAACCTTTCGGGCGGCTTTTTTGATTTTATGGCACACGCCAAGAATAGCGATGCAAAATAGCAGAGCCGCTAATCCATATCCAAACGACTGCGTTGCCGTGTTCATGTTCATGCCTCTTTTCTGGCCGCTGCTGCCAATGAACTCAACCGAACAATCCTCTTTTTTTGTACGGCTCCTTTTGGATTGTGCCGACCTCATACCCCGTGCTGCGAATGGCGTTCATAACAGCCTCTGTGTCCAGCTCTGTTTCAGAGAGGATCACGGTCTGGTTTTTGCTGCGGGAAGAGTTTACCTTTTTGACCGGGCAGGCTTTGCGTACGGCGTCATTGACATGAGCCTCGCACATCCCGCACATCATTCCATTGACTTCCACTGTGTACTTCCACATGATTTCTCATTCCTCCTTGACTTTTATATGATCGAGCTGCGCGGACCGGACGGCGGTCTGCCGTGCCGCAGTCCGTTCATCCGGGATCTTCCTGGCCATCAGACAGCACAGCGGCGCCAACGAGCTTCCGAGAAGCTGATGGCGAACGATGGAATAGCCGCGCTCGGACAGGTATGCCATCAGCTCCCCGGCAGTCCAGACATGGTATACCCGAAAGCCGGACAGCCCTATGAACCAGAGCCGGAGTCTGGCGCTTCGGCTTTTGCCCCAGACAAAGGTGGGGGCGAACAGCAATCC
>CABSAB010000187.1 GCA_902475515.1 uncultured Eubacteriales bacterium
CATAGTCGGGCATCAGGGCCGTGGCCTCCTGGATTTGGGCCGCTCCCTCCAGGAAAGAGATCGCCCGTCTGGAGGAACTGGCAGCGGGGAATACCATCCTGCACCGCCTGCATCCCGGGGCGAAGCTCCTGGGGACGCTCCTGTATCTGCTGGGTCTTTTGAGCCTGGGGCCTGATCAGTTCGGGCGGTTGGGGCCATTTCTGCTGTATCCGTTGATTGCCACGGTCCTGGGTGAGGTCCCCCGCCGGGTCCTGATGCGGCGGATCTTAGCGGCGCTGCCCTTTTGCCTGTTGGCGGGGCTGGGGAGCCTGTTCTTTGACCGGAGCCTGCGGTATACTCTGGGGGCGATTCCCGTGACGGGGGGCATGCTCACCTGCGGCAGCATCCTCCTGCGGGGAGTGCTGCTGGTGTGGGCGGTGAGCGTCCTGATGGCGGTGACACCGGCGGATGCGCTGTTTTCCCAGCTCCGGCGGATGCATGTGCCGGGGGTGCTGGTGCGCCTGCTGGAGATGACCTACCGCTATATCGGCACCCTGCTGGAGGAGGCGGAGCGGATGCAGACGGCCTATGCCCTGCGCTCCGGCGGGCAGCCCGCATTGGAGATGCGCTACATGGGGGCGTTCGTGGGGATGCTCCTGCTGAAAAGCCATGGACGGGCCCAGCGGGTCCACAGTGCCATGCTGCTCCGGGGCTATGGCGCCGAAGAGGCCGGTGAGACCCGGCGGCCATTTGCGCGGAACGACTATGTGTATTTACTGCTGTGTTTGGGGAGCACGCTGTGCTTCCGGCTGGTGGATATCCCGGCGCTTTTGGGGAGGTGGCTGCTTTGCTGGATGTAAAAGAATTGTCCGTGACCTACGGAGACGGCACAGAGGGGCTGATCCGGGCATCGTTCCATTTGGCGCCCGGCGAAAAATGCGCCCTCATCGGAGAAAACGGCGCGGGAAAGACCACTCTGCTCATGGCCCTGGTGGGGGTGTTCCCAGGCAGGGGGACGGTCAAGGCGGCGGGTGTATCCCTTTTGCCTGAGACCCTGAGAACGGTGCGGCAAAAGGTCGGGGTCCTGATGCAGAACCCTGACGACCAGCTGTTTCTCCCCACCATTTTGCAGGATGTGGCCTTTGGGCCGAAGAACCTGGGATATTCCAGGGGGGCGGCGGAGGAACGGGCCAGAAGCATGCTGGCGCGGTTGGAGATATCCCATCTGGCGGACCGCTCCGCCCTGCGGCTCTCCGGCGGTGAAAAGCGCATGGCGGCCCTGGCGGCTGTGCTGGTGATGGAGCCGGAGGTCCTCCTGCTGGACGAGCCCACGGCGTTTCTGGACCCAAAGGCCCGGCGGCGGCTCATGGAGGTCCTGAAGGGCCTGCCCCAGACCATGCTCATAGCCACCCATGACCTGGGCTTTGCGCTGGAGGTGTGCCCCGGCACGCTGCTGATCCGCGGCGGGGAGATCCTTCAAAAGGGAGAGAGCCGGGTGCTGCTGTTTGATGAGGACCAAATGGAGCGGGCAGGAGTGGAATCCCTGCCGGTGTACAGCGGCCTTTCGTGGGCAGACAAGGAGGATGTCAATGAAACTGCGTGACTTTTTTGCCCAGCATCCCAGGGCGGCCCTGGCCTTTTCCGGGGGCGTGGATTCGGCATATTTGCTGTGGGCGGGCGTATCCGCCGGGGCGGAGGTGCGGCCTTATTTCGTCAAGACCCCCTTCCAGCCGGAATTTGAACTGGAGGATGCCCGGCGGCTGTGCAGGGAACTGGGGGTGGAACTGACGGAGCTGCATTTGGAGCTTCCGGCGGTGGTGCTGGAAAATCCCAGGGACCGCTGCTATTCCTGCAAGCATGCCCTGTTTGCCTGCCTGTGGGAGCGGGTGCGGCAGGACGGCTTTGACCTTCTGCTGGACGGCACCAATGCCTCGGACGATCCCACGGACCGGCCCGGAATGCGGGCGCTTACGGAGCTTTCGGTGCTGTCGCCCCTTAGAATGTGCGGCCTTAGCAAGGCGCAGATCCGAGAAAACTCGAAACAAGCAGGGCTGTTCGCCTGGGAGAAGCCCGCCTATGCGTGTCTTGCCACCCGGTTCCCGGCGGGGACGCCCATCACTCCGGAAAAGCTGCGGGATGTGGAAGCGGCAGAGGGACTGCTGTTTTCACTGGGATTTACAGATTTTCGGGTACGGGTCTATGGCGATGCCGCCCGCATCCAGGTGCCGGAACGGCAGATGGAACGTTTGCTGTCCCGGCGGCGGGAGATCATCGCTGCGTTGAAAAAACGGTTCCACGGTGTATTTTTAGATATGGAGGGAAGACCATGAATAAGCAGGATACGGAGCGCCTGCTGCGGCAGGTGGCGGCGGGGGAGACCTCCGTGGAGGAGGCCCTGCTGGAGCTGAAGCAGGCCCCCTACCGGGACCTGGGCTTTGCCAAGCTGGATGGCCACCGGGGCCTCCGGCAGGGCGCGGCGGAGGTGATCTACGGGGCGGGAAAAACCGCCGCGCAGATCGCCGACATTGCGGCAAATATGCTGGAAAACGGTGAAAAAACCGTGATTATTACCCGCATAAGCCCGGAAAAGGCGGCCCATGTGCGGTCCCGGGTGCCCCTGCTGTATGACGAAACGGCCCAGTTCGGCCTAGTGGGGGAAAAGCCGGAGATCACCGGAAAGGGAAAAATCTTGGTGGCCACCGGCGGCACCAGCGATGTGCCCGTGGCCGAGGAGGCGGCGCTGACTGCCGAAGCGCTGGGCAATGAAGTGGTGCGGCTGTATGATGTGGGGGTGGCAGGGCTTCACCGGCTTCTTTCCCATCTGGACGAGATCATGAGCGCCCGGGTCATCATCGCCATTGCGGGCATGGAGGGCGCCCTTGCCAGTGTCATCGGCGGCCTTGCGGACTGCCCGGTGCTGGCGGTGCCCACCTCTGCGGCTTTTCCCCCACTAGGCCGAACTGTCAGCGCCCTGCTGAGCATGCTGAATTCCTGCGCCAGCGGGGTCAGTGTTGTAAACATCGACAACGGATTTGGGGCCGGGTTCCTGGCCAGCCGGATCAATCATATGTAGGAGGGGAACCCATGAAAACGCTGTATTTGGAATGCAATATGGGAGCCGCCGGGGATATGCTCATGGCGGCCCTGCTGGAGCTACATCCGGACCCGGAGGCATTCCTTCACACCATGAACCACCTGGGGCTGCCCGGTGTCACCGTCACTGCGGAAAAAAAGGAGACTTGCGGGATTTTGGGCACCCATGTCCATGTATATGTGAATGGGCAGGAGGAGGGGGAGAAACTGCACGGCCTTGATCATGGGTACTCCCATGACCATCACGAGCATGAACATCCCCATGACCATGACCATGAACATCATGAAAATGCCCACACCCATCACCACGCCAGCCTGGGGGATATCACCCATATGATCTCTCACCTGAACCTGCCGGAGCAGGTAAAGACCCATGCGGCGGCGGTGTATCAGTCCATTGCCGAGGCCGAGAGCCGTGCCCACGGAAAGCCTGTGACGGAGGTCCATTTTCACGAGGTGGGGACCCTGGACGCGGTGGCGGACGTGGTGGGTGTGTGCCTGCTTTTGCATGAGCTGGGCGTAACGGAGATCGTAGCATCGCCGGTCCATGTGGGCTGCGGCCATGTGCACTGCGCTCACGGGGTGCTGCCGGTGCCGGCCCCCGCTACGGCATCTCTGCTGGAGGGGGTGCCCACCTATGGCGGGGAGATCCAGGGGGAACTGTGCACCCCCACCGGGGCGGCACTGCTCCGGCACTTTGCAGTATTCTTCGGACCCATGCCGGTGATGGCGGTGGAAAAGACCGGCTATGGCGTGGGTACCAAGGAATTCCCCCGGGCCAATATGCTCCGGGCCATGGTGGGTACGCGTACGGAGGAAGCCACCCCCGCTAATCTGGAGGAGATCGCGGAGCTTTCCTGCAATATCGACGATATGACCGCCGAGGACATCGGCTTTTGTGCGGAGCTCCTCCGGGAGGCAGGGGCCCTGGAGGTCTATACCACCCCAGTCACCATGAAAAAGAGCCGCCCCGGAGTGGTATTCACCTGCATCTGCCGCCGGGCGGACCGGGCAGCCATGGCAGAGCGGATGTTCCGCCACCTCTCCACCCTGGGCATCCGGGAAACGCTTCTATCCCGCTATGTGCTGGAGCGCCGGATCGAGACCCGGCACACAGAGCTTGGCCCCGTGCGGGTGAAAATATCCCAGGGCTTTGGTGTGGAGAAGGAAAAGCCGGAGTTCGAGGATCTGAAGGCCATTGCCAAGGAGACGGGCATGAGACTTGCAGAGGTGCGGGGCTTGCTTTAAACGGGCGCAAAATGCAGGAAAATCCCGCCGTGGACCATTGGTTCACGGCGGG